>CAIPBN010000270.1 GCA_903863315.1 uncultured Verrucomicrobiota bacterium
CAAAAGCCAAGGCCAAGGCGAAAGCAAAGTCGAAATCCAAGCGCGCTGCGGCCAAGGCACAGTAAGCCGGCTCGCGGGTATCGCAAGCGCAGGATGCTCGGGTGCAGCGCTGGTAAGTCGCTCGGTATCCGGCAGACCAGAGGGGCGGGTGACAACCCGCCCCTTTTTTTTGGTGCTTCGCCGATTTCCGGGGAGCACCGAGGTTTACTCCCTTGTCAAAGGTTCTTCGTCGAATTCCGGGGATGGTGCTGGCGGCGGGCCAGCGCTGGCATGGGTTTACCCCCTTGTCAAAGGTTCTTCGTCAATTTCCGGGGAAGGCTGCGCGTATTTTGAGGAAGAAGTAATCGTCATCGCGGAATCCGTAGGCCATTCGTTTTATGACTTTGATCTTGTTGTTAATGCCTTCAATAAGACTGGTGTGAAGTGGGAACCGGCAGTGAGACAAGATGCCAGGTAGATAGGGTTTGAGCCGTTTGGCAAATAGCTGAAGGGGCTTTACGCGGCTAGCAATGGCTCGCCGATACCACTGACGCCAGAACAGCTCGGCGTAGCCGGCGTGGCGATAGTCCCAGAGGGACTTGAGGTCATCGCGCAGGACATAAACCTTCATCAGGGTCCGGTTGGCCGCCAGCAGTTCTTGCAGGCGGATGTGCTGAGGAGGACTCAGATTGTGGGCATTGCGCAGCAACAGCCAACGATCAGACTTGAGCAACCGGTGCTCCGAGTGCTGCTCGCGCGCACGGGCGACCTCCTGGCTGCGTACCCGGTCGATGACCTCGCGGGCATACTTGGCCACGACATGAAACAGGTCGTAGACGATGTCGGCCTGTGGACACTGGGCGCGCACCTCCTGGGCATAGGCGCCGTTCATGTCCATGGCCACTGCCTGGATCTGTTGACATCCTTCGGGGCCGAGCAACTCGAAGAATTGGCGTATATCCTCACGCCCGTGGCCTCGACCGACCCAGAGGACACGCTTGCATGAGAGGTCGACCACGACGGTGGCGTAGCGGTGCCCTTTATGAATGGCGAACTCGTCCATGCCGATGATGCGCACCCCGCGCAGGTCCACTGGCCCCAGTTCGCGCTCCAGATACCGACAATCGATTGACTTCACCGTAGACCAGGCCAACCCATACAGATCAGCTACTTGCCCTATCGGGAGCACCTTGCATAACCGGGCAACACTGTCTGCCAACCGGCGGGTGGATCGCGCGTAGGGCTCCAGCCATCCCAATGACTCCAGCTTCGGCCCGCACCGCGGGCAATACAGCCGTAGTCGGGGCACGATCAGCTCCACGGGCACCTCGAAGATCGGCAGATCCCGGACCCGTCGGTCCTCACGGTCATGAATCGAAGTGGTCAGCTGCCCACAGCTGCTACAACAGCGCTCAAGCCCCTGGCTCGGTTCCAGCCGAATCACGCACCAGCGGCCTCCCTCTCGATATTCCTGCCCGATCTGGGCCACTTCATAGCCTTCCCAGCCGCCCAACTGGGCAATACACTCTTGATTGGCCAACGGCTTGCCTCCTGCTTCTCAATGTCTCGCAACATCAAGATAGCAGTGCTTGCCGTTTAGCCTCCATACCCTTGAGTCCCCGGAAATTGACGAAGAACCTTGTCAAAGGGGGCCGACTGGCCGAAGGCCAGCGGGGGGATTTTGGCCAGCCAGGCTGGTCTCATGGCCTTTGGCCGACATTGCATGAACCCTGAGCACGGCTGTTGCCTTGCAGATGGGAAGCACCGGAGGACACTCAGGGCCCGCATCCGGTCATGACTGGCGAACGATAAAGGCAGCGCGAGAAAATCCCCCCGCTCGCGCTGCGCGCGAGTCGGCCCCCTTTGACAAGGTTCTTCGTCGAATTCCGGGGCGTTCAATTCCCAATACCGTCATTCCGGACGCGCTCGCTCATGGCTGTTCATGAGCGAGC
>CAIPBN010000271.1 GCA_903863315.1 uncultured Verrucomicrobiota bacterium
ATGAAGTAGCGCAGCGTCGGGTCGTCGGTCATCGCCCGGGCGGCTTCGCCGCTATACACGATGGCGGCGTCGGCGAGCTTGCCGGTGATTTTGTTCTTCGCGCCGACACTGCCGTCGAAGCCCACGGCGTGCTGCTTGGCGGCGATGACGAGATCGCGCGCCTCCTTCAGGTGGGGGACCTCAATCGAGTTCAGACTGTGGGCCTTGAACTTCAGCGCCGCTCCGAGGCAGTCGCGCACGGAGTCGATGAGCACGAATTTCCCCGGCTGCTGGCTGGCGTCAAAGAGCAGTCCCCAGCTCTCGGGGTAAGTTTTGCCCGCGACTGGCCGCAGCAGGATACCCACGGTGCCCCACTGGTAAGGGACGCTGAACTTGTTCCCCCGATCGTAAGGCGGATTGGCAAACTTCGCGTCGAGGTTGCGGAGGTTGGGCAGGTTCGCGTGCCGCAGCGGGGCGAGGAGTTGAAGCTTCACCATCGTTGGCACGAGGTGGTCCGGCGGCACGACCAGATCGTAGGCGGTGCCGCCACCGGCCTGAAGCTTGGCCAGCATGGACTCGGCGTCCTCATAGACATCCACCGTGACTTTGCATGCGAATTTCTGCTCGAACTCCTTCACGACCTCAGGGTCGAGATACTCGCTCCAGATGAAGATGTTGAGCCGGGCCTCGGCGGCGGATGCCAGGCTGGCCAAACCGAGTCCAAGTGCGAGCAGGACGGTCGCAAAGAGAACGCGCATGAGTTGAGTAGGCCGGGCAGGGCAGGGGAGTTCAACGGGAAAAGCGGCTTGCTCAAGCAGAACAGGCTGGCAGCCCGACCGATGTTGAACGCGCTTGCCTTGCGGCGTTGCTGCACTATCCTGTCAACCATGCAATCGAGCTCGTTTGACGCCACCACCCACGAACGCCTCTCGGCCCTTGGCCAGCGGGTGCTCAATGGCGGGCGCATTGACCGTGAGGAGGCCCTGTGGCTCTTCCAGTTGGAGGACACGGCCGACATTTTCGAGCTGATGGCCTGGGCCAACCGGATTCGCGAGCACTACAAGGGCAACAAGATTCATCTCTGCTCCATCGTCAACGCCAAGGCCGGCGCGTGCTCGGAGAATTGCAGCTTTTGCGCCCAGTCCGCCTTCCACCAAACGGCCTCGCCTCGCTATGGCTTCGTGGACCCTGAGCCCGTCGTCGCTGCTGCCGAGGAGGCAAACCGACATGGCGTGACCGCAGTCGGCCTGGTCGCCGCGTGGAAGGGCCTCAAGGAAGGGCCGATGCTCGATGAAGTCTGCGACCGCATCGCGGAGTTGAAGGCGACAGGCAAGACCCGTCCCGACGCGTCCCTCGGCCTCATCAAGAGCCAGACGGTTGCGAATCGGCTCAAGTCCGCCGGCCTCGAATGCTACGGCCACAATCTGGAAAGCTCCCGCCGCTTCTTTCCGCAGACCTGCACCACGCATACCTACGACGACCGCCTCGAAACCATCGGCTACTTGAAGAAGGCCGGCATCAAGATCTGCTCCGGCGGCATCATCGGCATGGGCGAGACCCGCGAAGACCGCTGCGATCTCGCGCTGTCCCTGCGCGAGATCGGCGCGAACGTCTGCCCCATCAATATCCTCAACCCCATCCCCGGCACGCCCTTCGAGAAGAACCCGCCGCTGCCGCCGATGGAGATCCTCAAGACCATCGCCTGCTTCCGCTTCGTCCTGCCCCGGCAGGAAATCATGATTGCCGGCGGCCGCACCATCAACCTGCGCGACCTTCAGAGCATGATCTTCGCGGCTGGCGCGAGCGCCCTCATGGTGGGCAATTATCTCACCACGCTGAACCAGCCGGTGGAGAAGGACCTGCAAATGCTCAGGGACCTAGGCCTTGACCCCAACTGGGACGGCCACGACTTCGCCGACCAGGCGGAAGCGGGCTGTGGTTGTGGCGAGAAGTCCTGCGAGAGCGCTGCGGTGTCCGCCTGATTGGGGCTGGCTTCAGGTGGCTGCTGCTGGACTGCCGTTTTCTCCACGGTGGTTTTGAGATTGACCCGTTTCGTGCCCGGTAATTCTGTCACGGGCATGAGCTCACTGGTTCCCTTTGCCTGGCAGGTGCCGGGAGTTTTTCGTTCCCGCGTTGGCGATCGGGCCGGGCGGCAGCGGATCATGACGGCCGAGGGCCATTTGTTGATCATCCTTCACAAGGTGCCCCGTGCCGGCGTGGCGGAACGCGAGTTTGTGCTGTTCTGGCGGGAACCCAAAGGCGGCTGGCTCTCGACCGAGGCTGGTTCGGGATTGGGCGCGCTGCACGCCCACTTCGACGCATGGCGCAAGGTGATTGACGAACTGGAGGACGTGATGGCGGAGCCGCCGCAGGCCGCCAGCTACTTCAGCGTGCTGCAACGGACCTCGCCCCTGCTGCGCACCATCCGGAACACCTGCCGCACGATGCAGGAGGCGCGCGAAGCCTGTTCCGACCGGGACATTCTCCTGGCCCGTGACGAGGCCGGGGAAATGGAGCGGGCCGTGGACCTCCTGCACACCGATGCCAAGAACGGAATGGAGTTCATGATCGCCCGCCAAGGCGAAGAGGAGGCTCGCCGTTCGGCCCAGCTTGTCCTCATGGGCCATCGCCTGAATTTGCTCGCCGCCATCTTTCTCCCGCTCACTGCGCTGGGGTCTGTCTTCAGCATGCAGCTTTCGAGCGGCCTGGAGCGCTGGAACGCGCCGTGGACGTTTTGGTGCTTCGTGGGCGCCGCTTTGTTGATCGGCCTCGTTTTGGTGGCCGCGATTTTCATCGAGATGCGCTGCGTGCGGCAACCTCCGCCACCGCCGCGCAAAAAGCCCGCCCGACCGGAACGAGGCAGTTGAAGCGGGGATGTTGGCTCGACTCCGGGTCCAGACACCTTCGGGACCCGGCGTAATTGAATTTTCGATCGCTCCGGGAGCGAAGCCCCTTGGGATCACGGCAGGGTGCTCGCGTTGGCGGCCGTCACCACTTCGTGCGTGGAGCTGAACCACTCCCGGGCCGACCCCGGTTTCTTGCTGCTCGCGGCGGGCTTGGTGCGCGGGACCAGCGCCGCCTGCACCACGCCATCCGTGAGCAGGGACTTGAGCGAGGGATTCGCGCCGCCCAACACGATGAACTTTTTCCCCTTCAAGCCGGCCAGCGCCTCCTTGGAAAACTCCGGGAAGTCCGCGAACGAGACGAAGCCGGCGGCGTCCGCATGGCGTTGGACCAGTTGCTGAAACTCCGCCGGGTCCATGCCGCCGGCACCCATCGTGCCGGGGCGTTCCACCTCGATGCTCTCGGTGGCGGAGAGGGTCAGATCCTTGTGGCGCGCGAGGGTCTTGGCGAAGGCGGCTTGCTGCACTTCCACCATGGGATTTTTGAAGGTGCCACGCTTGGGCAGGATCAGGATCACCTTGCCCTGGTTGCCCAGTGCCTGGGCGGTGGCTTCCGCGGCGGCGATGCCGATGCCTTCCGGCAGCAGCGTGGCCTCCGGCGCGGATGCGGGAAACTGCGTGCGATAAATCACCGCCCCCGCAATGGCGATGATGGCGACAATCAGGACGATGATGATGTTGGGTTTGCGCATGTGGGTGAAAGGGGCGAAGGGCACCGGTGTCTCAGGTCACGTTGAGGTCAGGCTGGCCGGGGGCGGACAAGCCGAAATCAAGGCCCGCCAACGAGGCCGTTGAGCCAGGGTGAGCCGTCATAATACCAAGTCTCGCCCATCAGCTCGACGTGGCCGTCCACGAAGCTCACGTTCACCTTCTTGTTGTGCCGGTAAATGGGGCCAGCGTAATCCGCGTCGCCCGCACTCAGGACGAGCTGGGTGTAGGCGTGGGCGGGAGCTGTCTCGGTGGGGTAAACAAGCAACCAGGCGCTCGCCTTCCCGCTGGCGGGCACGCTGCCGTAGGGCGTCGGGCGCATTCACGCACTGCCCCCGATTAGGCCGCCAGCCAGAGTTCATCCCAGTGGTGGTTGTGCCGTGCTTCAGTCAACGCGCTGAGATGGCGCATTCCTTTGGCCGTCCAGAATTGGCCCGGGCGCTTGAAGCGACATTGGCGCTGCCGACAGGCCGACTCCACCGGGCCGGAGCCAATGGGCCAGCCGCGCCGGTGGATTTTGCGATAGCTCATGCGCCCGGCGTGCGTGGCAAAATAGTGCTGCTCACGGCGCACCACTTCGCCGGCCGCGCCGCGCGGGATCTTCAAGCCAGCGATCTGGGCCAGCACCTTCTCCTCTCCTCCGCGCCGCAACTGGTGGCGGCGCGGCTCCACCCACCGGGCCGTGGCGACCTCGTCATCGCCGTGCAACGCCCGGCCCAGTTCCCAGAGGTGTTGGCTGGCGTGGTAGAAGTCCAGCACTTGGGTCGCGTCGGCCCAGCGGTCGTGCGCCACGTTCCAGATCCACGGCGCTCCGTCGGCCACCACCAGCTTGGCTTTGGCCCGGCCCAAGCCTGCGCGCAGGGCTTCCCAGTTGAGCCGACGGCCAAACTCCAGGGGCTCTCCTTGCCAGCCGATCACCAGCTTCTCGGCCAGCACGCCCCGTCCCCCCGCCGTGTGGCTGGCTTGTTCCTGCCGGTAATACACCCCGGTCTTCCATTCATGCCATTCCACGCGGGTTTTGGGCGTCCTCTTCTTTCCCCAACCCGGACCGCGCTGGCGCACCAGCCAGCCGTCGAGCATCAGCACCGCCACGGGCGTGGGCGCTCGTTGGGGCTGGCGCTCCACGGGAACAGTGGCCAACTGCGCTTGCGTCCGGGTTTCGGCGCGGGACCCCAGCCGCCGGGTCAGGGCGTGCAGCGCCCCCGCGCTCACCGGACTGCCCCACTTGCACGCCAGAGCGGCAGCATCCTCATACGAGCCCGTGGCCGTCAGCGTGAAGGCCAGCTTGTCTTCCAGCGCCAGGCTGAGTTGCTGGTGGGAGGTCAGGCCCCAGTGCTCGCGCACCGGCGAGCCCCAATGTTCATCTCCGGGGTCCTGGCCGTGGAGCACCTGTATTTCAATGACCCCGCCGCTGGTGCGCAGTTGCATCCGCCGTCGCCGCCGATGCACCAGGCGCTGGCCGCTGCGGGGGGAAAACTTCGCCGTGACGGTCGGCTTCTTCCTGGAGTCGTTGCTGGAGTCGCTGCCGGGTCCACTCGCGTCCTTCGGCCTCCACTTCCAACTCGATCTCCCGCAGGGTCGCCGGACGCGGCATGCTTGATTTCATGGACTGCCTTTCTGTTGTGGTTGCTGCGCTGACAGAAAGCCGAACCGATTCCCTTCCACTATGGGGGCAGTGTCAAGATGCGCCCTAGGGCGTCTGGACGCTGGCTTTGGGGTTGACACTGGGAATGGCCACGTTGCCCAAGTCACAGGTGTAAACCGTAGTGGCGGGCTTGATGATGTCGGATTCGCGGTAGTTTTTCGGCTGGCCACCGTAGATCGAAACGAGAGGACCACCCCAGTTGTCATGGCAGATCTCCCAGTTTATTCCGATGTTCATAACGGAGTTGGAGCCATCCCAATCCCGATTGCCACCCGGCCGATCAAGGCCGCTGGGGCACCAAATGATACTGCGGCTGGCAAGGTAGGGCTGGATGATCGTGCCCCAGGTCTTGTTGGGATTGAAGTGCCACGCAGTGGTGATGCGATCATCGTTCTCGGTGGAATACAGCTTCAGCGCGAGCGTGATCTGCTTCTGATTGTTCACGCACTTGATGCCCTGGCCCTTGGCCTTGGCCTGTGCCAAGGCCGGGAGCAACAGTCCGGCCAGGATGGCGATGATCGCGATGACGACCAGCAGCTCAATGAGCGTAAATGCAGACAGACGAGTTTGTTTCAATGGCATGGCACGAGCTGACACGGCTTTTGAACATGGGCTGTAATCATCCCTTGGGCAACGGGATAAATTCTCATCGAGATCCCGCAAGGTGGGGTGCTCTCCGTTTGCATTCTGGACGATTCACCACACCTTGTGCCCGTGAAACTTCATGAGTTCACTGCCGAGACCTGGCTGCCGCAGCCGCCTGAGATTGTTTTCCCGTTCTTCGGGGATGCCGCGAATCTCGACGCGATCACGCCGCCGTGGCTGAACTTCAAGATCATCACCCCGCCACCCATTGTCATGCGTCCGGGCGCGCTGATTGACTATCGCCTGCGCCTGCGCGGTTTTCCGCTCCGCTGGCGCACCCGTATCAGCGAGTGGGAGCCACCCTTCCGCTTCGTGGATGAGCAGTTGCACGGTCCTTACCGCCTCTGGGTGCATGAACACACCTTCGTCCCCAGCCAGGGCGGCACGCTCGCCCGCGACCACATCCGCTACGCCGTTCCGTTCGACTGGCTGGTGCATCGGTGGCTGGTCCGGCCGGACATCGAACGCATCTTCGCCCACCGGCTCGGGGCCTTGGAATGCCATTTCAACGTGCCTGCGAATGCCGTCCAGGCCTCCGCCTCACGCTGAATCTCCTCAAGCACGCGGCGCCGCGTAGCGCCAGCCCCTGGCCATCCGCAGCGCAAGCGTCTCGCTTGCTCCTCCTGGCTTCTGACTCCGATCTACCAATTCGCCCATTGACGCCCGGCGTCTCGCCTTTAGCCTCTCGCCTTCGTCGTCGCCGACCATTCCCGCTCCGGCTCCCGTGGAGTGCGGTTCCGTTTCCCTCCCGCGCAGCGCAGATGGTCCGCCACGGCACTGACAGCTCATGCTTACGATTCGTGATTTGAAGATGACCCTGGGCGGACGCGTGCTCTTCGAAAACGCCTCCTTCGGCGTGAACTACGGCGACCGTGTCGCGCTTGTCGGGCCGAACGGCGCGGGCAAGACCACCCTCTTCTCCATCATTCTCAAGCAGAAGGAGGCCGACACCGGCGTCATCACGCGCGACGAATGGACCATGGTGGGCCACCTGCCGCAGGAGGCCGAGACGCACGGTGACGAAACCATTCTCGATGTCGCCACCGGCCGCGTGGACGAGCTGCCGCGCCTGGAGCAGCGCCTGCACGAACTCGAAAAGGCCGGCGATGTCTCCAGCCCCGAGTATCTCGAAACGCACGCCAAGCACGACGCGTTGAACGACGCACAAGTCGAGACCAAGGCCAGGAAGATGTTGCGCGGCCTCGGCTTCCGCGAACCGGAGTTCGACCGCAAGGCCCGCGAGATGAGCGGCGGCTGGATTATGCGCGCGCGCCTTGCCCGCCTGCTCGTCATGGAGCCGGACCTCCTCCTCCTCGACGAGCCGACCAACCACCTCGACCTCCTCTCGCTGCTCTGGTTGCAGAACTACCTCAAGAACTACTCCGGCGCGCTCCTGCTCATCTCGCACGACCGCCAGTTCATGGACGAGGTCGTCACGCAGGTGCACGAAATCTCCAACAAGAAGCTCATCCCTTACACCGGCAACTACACCGATTACCTTCGCCAGCGTGAGGAACGCTACGACGCGCAGCTTTCCGCCTACAACAACCAGCAGAAGGAAATCAAAGCGCTCCAGGAATTCGCCGACCGCTTCCGTTCCGTCGCCTCGAAGGCCTCACAGGCCATGAGCAAGCTCAAGCAAATCGAGCGCATGGAACTCATCGAGAAGCCGCTCGCCCCGCGCAAGCCCTTCCGCTTCCAGATTCCTCCGCCCCCGCGCGGCGGCCAGCGCGCCGTGTCGCTGACGAACATCCACATGGCCTACGGGACCCACCAAGTCTATCGCGGCCTCGACCTCACCATCGAGCGCGGCGAGCGCACCGTGCTCGTCGGTCCCAACGGTGCGGGCAAATCCACCCTGTTGAAAATCCTCGCCGGTGTTGTGCCGTTCCAGCAGGGCGAACGCGACCTCGGCCACAACGCGAAGCTCGGTTACTTCAGCCAGCACCGTGCCGACACGCTCGACCCGGAGAAGACCGTGCTCGACGAAGTCCTGGCCAGCGCGCCGATGATGCGCGAGGACGAGGCACGCGCCGTGCTCGGCTCCTTCATGTTCCGCAAGGACGACATCTTCAAGCGGACCGCCGTGTTGAGCGGTGGCGAGAAGAGCCGCTTGAACCTGGTGAAGTTCCTCGTGGACCCGCCCAACCTCCTGCTCATGGACGAGCCGACCACGCATCTGGACATCCACACCGTCGAGTCGCTCACGCTCGCGCTCGAGCGCTACGAAGGCACGCTGGTCTTCATCTCGCACGACGTGCATTTCATCCGCCACCTCGCTAGGAAAGTCCTGCACGTCAAGGCCGGCCAGGTCACGCCCTACGTGGGCAGTTACGACTATTTCCTCGAAAAGACCGGCACCCTCGAAGACGCCCGCGCCGCGCTGACGGCGGGGTAAGAGCACCGCTCGACATCCCCCTCCGCCTCAAGCGGGGAGAGATCCAACTGCCCGCCAACTACCGCGATTTCAGCCTCTGGACCCGTGCCGGCGGGCGGTGAGAGGCTCCAGCCGAACCGGCTCCGGCCCGCTGCTACAGAAGCGTTGACTACTTCGCCGGCTCGGCGTTCCAGACCTTGAGGTCGTCGATGAAGCCGTCTTTGCCGGCGACGCCCAGCTCGATCTTGGACTTGGTGGCGTGGGCGATGCCGGAGGATTTCAGGTAGCCGGCGGGCTGGCCATCAATGGTCACGCGCATCTCGTCGCCGACGGTCTCGACGACAAGGGCATACCATTTGCCGGCTTCGAGCTTGGCGGGGTAGGTGATCTGGCGGCCCTTAAGGAGCGCGGCGCGCTCGGCCTTCTTCTCCGGCTGCTTGTTCATCGCGTAGATGTCGTTGCGCATGTTGCCATCGCGCTCGTCGATGAGCGTGACGCCGGTGAGGCGGACCTGCGCGCGGCAGATGTGGCCGTAATGCGCGCCGGTGTATTTGCGGTCGTCGAACTCGACATCAATCATCGTCGCCCCCGCGAACTTGATGCGGCACTCGACGACGCTGTCCTTGGTGGGAATCTCCAAACCATGCACGGCGGCGTGGGCGCGGATGACGGACTTGCCATCGGCGGAGGGAACGTCCTTGTCGCGGGTCTGCGTGCCCTTGAGCGCGCCGTTCTCGACGACGAAGGTGGGAACGACCCGGTGCCAGACCTTGGCCGGCTCGGCCCCTTGGAAGTCCTCGGCGAAGAGCAGTTCCTTCTTCTTGGCGATGGACTTGCCGGGGATGGCCGGCAGGTCGGCGGCGAAGGTCGTGGAGGTAATGACAAGACTCAGGGCGAGGAGTGAACGGAGCTTCATGATGGGCGTGAGACGGAGACTGGCTTGCAGGCAAATCATGGCTGACATGTAGCCATCGCCCCCGCCCGGAGGAAAGCCGAATACTGCGCCTGGGCTGGGGTCGGGCGCCACGTAGCGCCGGCCTCCGGCCGGCCGTGTCGCAAGCGTCCGCGCTTGCCCGGTTGGTGGGGCG
>CAIPBN010000272.1 GCA_903863315.1 uncultured Verrucomicrobiota bacterium
AGATTGAAGGCTTGGTGGAGGGACACGTTCACGAGCTCAAGGCGGCGGGCGTGAAGTCGGCGCAGGGCACGCCGCTCTTGCACGACGCGGCGTATTACACCCTGAATCAGCTTCCCCGGCAGTAAGTGGAGTGGTTGGCAGGCCGCGGCATTGTGCGCGGGCCAAACTCCTGTTATCCGGCTCTCTGCGGCATGAATGCTGCGCCCTTCCGCTTCACGGTGCCACCAGCGACTTCGCGCGCTTGCGCATCTCCTCGATGAGCGCCAGCGCCACGGGGGGCAGGTTCGGATGCCGCAGCACGGCGACGGTGATCGGCTTTACCCCTTCCAGCGGCATCGCGCGCAGGCGTTTGTCCAGCGACCTGCCGGGGATGGCGAGCGTCAGGCCGATGCCAAAACCATTCGCGGCGTAAGTCTCCACCAGCTCCAGCGAGTTCACTTCCATGCCGGGCGGCCACACGACCCCGCGTCGGGCGAGGTGGTCTTGGAAGTTCTTCGTGATGGTTTCGTTGAGTGGCGGGCTGATGAGCGTTTCATCGATCCGGTCGCGCTTCAGGAGATCATCCACGCTGGTGAGCTTCATCGCCTTGGGCACCAGTAATACGATCGGCACTTGCAGCAGCGCCTCCGACTGCACGCCGAGCGGCGGGGTGCCATCGAGCACGGTGACGGCGAGGTCCACCTCCTGGTCTGCCAGCCACTTCTCGATCTGCGGTTGCACGCCTTCGCGCAGCAGCACCTTGAGCTTGGGAAACTTGGGCCGCAGCGTTTGCAGCATCTCCGGCAGATGGTCGCGAAGGATGATCGTGGCGGCGGCGAGACGGACGACTTGCGTTGCTCCGCCACGAACCTTTTCCTCGACCACTTCGAGCCCGTCGAAGAACGGTTTGATGAAGGCGAACAGCTCCTCGCCTGCGTGGGTGAGGGCGAATGGGCGTCGCTGGAAGAGCGGCCCGCCGAGGTAATCCTCCAGCGCGAGAATCTGCCCGCTGATGGCCGGTTGTTGGATGCCGTAGGGCATGTTGCGCGCGGCGGCGCTGACCCCCTGATGCTTGGCAACGTAGTAGAACAGTTCGAGGTGATGGATGTTCAACATGGCTAGGCGTGGTTGCGGAGAGTTGAAGGCAAGTCCGTCCGACGAGCAAGTATTCAGTAGCCAGTTTTCAGTGTCAGCGGGGCCATACCGGCACGCCTGAACACTGAACACTGCTTACTGAATACTTTCCCCGCCTCCGCCCTACTTCACCCGCGCGAGCAGCCACGGGAGCAGTTCGCTCGCAGCGATGCGCTCCTGCTTGCCGTCGTCGCGATGGCGGATGGTGACGGTGTCCTTCACGCCGGCCTGCGGGCCGTCCTTGATGCCCTCGAACGTCTCGAAATCCACCGTCACGCAGAACGGCGTGCCTGCCTCGTCTTGCCGCGCGTAGCGTTTGCCAATGGAACCGGCCTCGTCGTGGAAGGCCATCATGTGCCCGCGCAGCGACTCGAAGATCGCCCGTGCCTTCGCGGCCAGCTCGGGCTTGTTCTTGAGCAGCGGCAGCACGGCCACCTTGATGGGGGCGACCCGCGGATGAAACTTCATCACGTAGAGCGTCTCGCTCTTGCCCTTGTCGTCCGTCTTGGTGGTTTCCGAATAGGCGTTCGCCAGCAGCGCGAGGATGAGGCGGTCCACACCGGCGGACGGCTCGATGACGTGCGGGATGTATTGGCCCTTCGCGAGGCCGTCGGCGTCTTCCTGGGCCTCGGCACCAGCCTTGTCCAGCGGCACGCCCATCTTGGTGAGATACTTGAGCCGCGCCGCGTAATAGCGGTCCTTCAGCTCGGTCTGCTTCTCGGGAGGCAGCTTGCCGAAGGCGGTGCGCAACTCTTCGTCGAAGACGCCCATGGCCTTGCCCGAGCAGCGCTCGTGCTGCGAGAGGTCGAAGTCGCTGCGGGCCGCGATGCCTTCCAGCTCCTGCGTGCCGAAGGGGAACTTGAACAAGATGTCCACGCAAGCGCGGGCGTAGTGCGCCAGCTCCTCGGGCTTCTGCCAATACTCTTCCAGCGTGGTGCGCGGCAGGCCGATGCCCTCGTAGAACTTGATGCGCTCTTCGACCCAATACTGGTGCCAGAGCTGCCAGCCCCAGTTGGGCTGCGGCTCGCCGGGATGGCCTTTGCTGGCGGGCGTGGCGACTGCGCCGGTGACGGCCTCGACCGCCTCGTCCGGCTTGATGAAGAACTCCAGTTCCATCTGCTCGAACTCGCGCGAGCGGAAGGTGTAGTTGCGGGGCGTGACCTCGTTGCGGAACGCCTTGCCCATCTGCGCGACGCCGAAGGGCACCTTCTGCCGCGACGTCTCGTGGACGTTCTTGAACTGCGCGAAGATGGCCTGCGCGGTCTCGGGACGAAGATAAGCCACATCCGCCTCCGTGGCCGTGGGGCCGACGTAGGTCTTGAACATCAGGTTGAAGGGCACGGGTTCGGTAAGCAGCGCGCCGTTTTCCGGATTGAAGCGCTGGGAATTCTCCACAAACTCCCGCTTTTCGACTTTTGGAAGCGGGTTGGAGATTCCCCTTTGGGAATAAAACTGCTTTGCCAGCTTGATTGCAGTCTCCTCGGGTTTCCCTTTGGGCAGCAACACAGCGAACGGCTGAAGGGAGCCGGAGTCCATTGGTTCCCTACTTCTCAAAAGGTGTG
>CAIPBN010000273.1 GCA_903863315.1 uncultured Verrucomicrobiota bacterium
GATTGCACGCCGCTGGTGTCGTGCGTGTGGAAGTGGATGGGCAGACCCACTTCCTCCTTGAGCGCCTTCACCAGCTTCTTCGCGGCGAAGGGCCGGCACAAGCCGGCCATGTCCTTGATGGCGATCATGTGCGCGCCCAGCTTCTCCAGCTCCTTCGCCAGGGCGACATAGTATTTGAGGGAATACTTGTCGCGCTTGGGGTCAAGAATGTCGCCGGTGTAGCAGATGGCCGCCTCGCAGATGGCGTGCGTCTCGTTCACTGCTGCCATCGCCACGCGGAGATTGGGCGTGTAGTTCAACGAGTCGAAAACCCGGAAGATGTCCATGCCGGACGCGGCCGCGTGCTTCACGAAGCCCGCCACAACATTGTCCGGGTAGTTGGTGTAGCCGACGGCGTTGCTGCCACGGAACAACATCTGGAAGCAGACATTGGGGATCTTGCCGCGCAACTCGCGCAGGCGCTCCCACGGATCTTCGTGCAGGAACCGCATCGCGGTGTCGAAGGTCGCCCCGCCCCACATCTCCAGCGAGAACAGTCCCGGCGCGCGCCGCGCCAGCGCGTCGGCCACCGCGAGCATGTCAGCGCTGCGGACCCGCGTGGCCATGAGGCTTTGGTGCGCATCGCGAAAGGTCGTGTCTGTGACGAGCAACCGCTTTTGCTTGCGGGTCCAGTCAGCGAACTTCTTCGCGCCCAGCTTGAGCAGCAGATCGCGCGTGCCGGGTGCGGGCACCTGCCGGTGGTTGTAGCTCGGCGCGACGGCCGGGGTGAACGGCTTCTCCGGCTTGAAGCCCTTGGCGTGCGGATTGCCGTTCACAATGACGTTGCCGAGGAAGTTCAGGAGCTTCGTGGCGCGGTCCCGGCGATGCTTGAAGGCAAACAGCTCCGGTGTGCTGTCAATCAACGTGGTCGTGGCCTGACCGCTGCGGAACACGGGGTTGTGAATCAGGTTCTCGAGGAAGGGGATGTTGGTCTTCACCCCACGGATGCGGAACTCGCGCAGCGCGCGGTCCGTCCGCTGGAGCGCCATCTCGTAGGTCTGGCCGGAGCTTGTCACCTTCACGAGCATGGAGTCGTAGAACGGCGTGATGACCGCGCCGGCGAAGCCCATGCCGCCATCCAATCGCACGCCAAAGCCACCGGCGCTGCGGTAGGTGAGAATTTTGCCGTAATCGGGCGTGAACTTGCTTTCCGGATCCTCCGTCGTGACGCGGCACTGCACGGCGTAACCGTTGCGGGGAATTTGATTCTGCGGCGGCATCCCGACCTCGGGGCCGTGCAGGCGGTGGCCTTGGGCGATGAGAATTTGCGCGCGCACCAGATCGAGGCCGGTGATGACCTCCGTGACCGTGTGCTCGACCTGGATGCGCGGGTTCATCTCGATGAAGAACCACTCGTGCCGGTCGAGGTCGTAGAGGAACTCGATGGTGCCCGCGTTGTCGTAGCGAATCTCGCCAGCCATCCGCGCCGCCGCAGCGCACAGCTCCTTGATGACGTGCTCGGGCAGGCCGAAGGACGGAGCGACCTCAACAACCTTTTGATGCCGCCGTTGCACCGAGCAATCGCGCTCGTGCAGGTGAATCACATTGCCGTGCTGGTCGCCGAGAATCTGCACCTCGATGTGCTTCGCGTTGGGAATGTATTTCTCCAGGAACACCGCCGGATTGCCAAACGCGCGGCCCGCCTCCGCCTGCGCCTCGTCGAGCAGGTTGCTCAAGTCCGCCGCCTTGTGAACCACGCGCATCCCGCGACCGCCGCCACCGAACGCTGCCTTGATGATGAGCGGGAAACCGATCTCTTTCGCCACCTTCAGCGCATCAGCGCGGTCGCTGATGGGGTCTTCGGTGCCCGGCAGCGTCGGCACGCCGATCTTTTGGGCCAGCGCCCGCGCCGCCGTTTTGTCGCCCATCATTTCCAGCAGCTCAGGCCGGGGACCGACGAACGTGATGCCCGCCGCCGCGCAGGCGCGCGCAAAGGCCGGGTTCTCCGACAGAAAGCCGTAACCGGGATGAATCAAATCCACGCCGCGTTCCTTCGCCAGTGCGACGATGCCCTCGATATCCAAGTAGGCACCGACCGGCCCCTTCCCCTGCCCCACCAGATACGCCTCGTCCGCCTTGAAGCGATGCACGCAGAAGCGGTCCTCCTGCGCGTAAACCGCCACGGTGCGGAGGCTCAGCTCGGTCGCGGCGCGGAAGATACGGATGGCGATCTCCGAGCGATTCGCCGCCATCAGCTTCGAAAATGTCTTGGGTGCCGCCGGGAGCTCGGCTGGTTTTTCGTTGGAAGATTTGCCCGCGCTGCTGCGTAAACTCATAAGCGGCGGACGTTCTACAGGACGTCCCGCCGTTGGCCAAGCCCGGAAGCGCCCCTTGACGCGCAGTCGCGGCCAGATACGTTCGCCGCCGTGATTTTTGCCCAACACAACCGCCCGGCACTTTCCGCCGGGGCAAGAAGGAACAGCTCCCATTAACCCGTCCTCCGCCCGGCCGGCCCAGCCCACCAGTCCGCCGTCCCCCGAACAGCTCCGCCAGGCCATCGAAGTCCTGGAGGCAGCCGCCCAAGACCGGGCCGTTCTCAAGGGGCTTTCCGCCCCGGATTTCCAGCGGCTGATCCAGTCCGCCGGGGCCGTCTTCTGCCCGGACACCCGCGAGCGCCGCCGGCTCGTGAAGGCCCAGCAACGCCAGCGCAAGGCCGCCAAGCAGGAGCGCGATGAAACCGTCCTCGCCGAAACGGGCATCCGCCAGTTGCGCCAGAAACCCGTCTTCACCACCCCCAACGTCTTTGCTCCCACCAGCGGTGACGGCCAGACGATCAAGGACGACCCCGATTTCCGCGAAGTGGTGGAGCCGCAGAACTGCTACATCTGCAAACAGGATTACCTCCAGATCCATCACTTCTACGACCAGCTCTGCCCGAAGTGCGCCGAGGTGAACTTCCGCAAGCGCACCGAGCTGGCGGACCTGCGCGGCCGCGTGGCGCTGCTCACCGGCGGGCGCGTGAAGATTGGTTACCAGGCCGGCATCAAGCTCCTGCGCTGCGGCGCGCACCTGATCGTCACCACGCGCTTCCCCCGGGACTCCGCGATGCGCTACGCACAGGAACCTGACTTCGCGGAATGGGGTCACCGGCTGGAGATCTTCGGCCTGGACCTCCGCCACACACCGAGCGTCGAGGCCTTCTGCCGCCACCTGCTGGCCACGCGCGACCGGCTGGACTTTATCATCAACAACGCCTGCCAGACCGTGCGCCGCCCGCCGGGCTTTTATCAGCACATGATGGCGGCGGAGACCACCGCCCTGCGGGAACTGCCCCCGGCCGTGCGCAAACTGGTCGGCGCTTACGAGGGCCTGCGCGGCTATCATCTGCTGCCCGAGGGCGAAACGGCGCTGGCCCAGCAAGCCACATCCATCGCCGGGCTCACGCACGCCGCGCAGCTCTCCCAGGTCCCGTTGCTCCCTGAGGAGCTGACCGCCCAGAGGGCGCTCTTCCCCGAGGGCCGACTCGATCAGGACCTGCAACAGGTGGACCTGCGGGACAACAACTCCTGGCGGCTGCGCCTGGCGGAGGTGCCCACCGTCGAACTGCTGGAAGTCCATCTGGTGAACGCCGTTGCCCCGTTCCTGCTCGATGCCCGGCTCAAGCCGCTGATGCTGCGCACCCCGGAGCGCGACAAGCACATCGTCAACGTCTCCGCCGTCGAGGGCCAGTTCTACCGCCTCTACAAGACCACACGCCATCCCCACACGAACATGGCCAAGGCCGCCTTGAACATGATGACCCGCACCGCCGCGGCGGATTACCAGGCGGACGGCATCCACATGAACAGCGTGGACACCGGCTGGGTGACCGATGAAGACCCGGTCCACATCGCCGAGCGCAAGACCGCCGAGCACCGCTTCCACCCGCCGCTCGACATCGTGGACGGCGCGGCGCGGATCGTGGACCCCATCATCGCGGGCTTCAACACCGGCGAGCACATCTGGGGCAAGTTCCTCAAGGACTACCAGCCGACGGATTGGTAGGCGCAGGTTCCGGCCCGGCTGCTGAACGCGGGCGCACGGTGCGCTTGCCGCGTCGCTCTCCTCTGTTACCGTCACCGCAATGAGTTTTGTCGCCGAGTTCAACGCGCTGCCCATGGCCTCACTGGAGCAGTCCGCCCGCACGACTTCGCTGGCGGAAGCCCAGGCCGCGCTGGGAAAGGCGCAGTTGGCGCTGGAGGACTTTGCCCGGCTGATCTCGCCCATCGCCGGCCAGTTGCTGGAGCCGCTGTGCCGCCGCTCCCAGTCCCTCACCCGGCAGCGGTTTGGCAAGGTCATCCGCCTCTTTGCGCCGCTGTATCTTTCCAACGAGTGCATCAACAACTGCGCCTACTGCGGCTTCTCCCGCGACAACCCGATTCTGCGCGTGACGCTCGCGGTCGAGGAAGTGCGGCGCGAAGCCCGGTCGCTGCGCGATCAGGGTTTCCGCAATCTGCTGCTGGTCGCCGGCGAGCATCCCAAGTTCGTCTCGGGCGACTACATGGCGGCCTGTGTCCGAGCGCTGCACGCGGAGTGGCCCAGCCTCTCGCTCGAAGTCGGCCCGATGGAGACGGAGGAATACCGGCCCATCGTCGCCGCCGGTGCGGAAGGTCTGGTCGTGTATCAGGAGACTTACGACCGCGCCATCTATGAGCGAATGCACACGGCGGGGCCGAAGCGGAATTTCGACTGGCGGCTGGAAACGCCCGAGCGCGCGTATGATGCGGGCTTCCGTCGGCTGGGCATCGGTGCGCTCTATGGCCTGGCGGACTGGCGGCGCGAGGCCTTGAGCGTCGCCGCGCACGCGCTCTACCTCTTGCGGCATTGCTGGAAGGCGCAAGTGACCATCTCCCTCCCACGGCTGCGTCCGTGCGCCGGCGAATTTCAGCCGCTGACCACCATGACCGACCGTGAGCTGGTGCAGCTCGTCGCGGCGTTTCGGCTCCTGCTGCCGGATGTCGGCCTCGTGCTCTCGACGCGCGAACCTGCCAAGCTGCGCGATGGTCTCTTCCCGCTCGGCATCACGCTGGCCAGCGCTGGCAGCCACACCGAGCCGGGCGGTTACACCGGTGCAGGGCGCGAGAACATCCACCGCACCGAGCGCGGGCGCATCGTGGAGCTGGCCTCCGGAGCGAGCGAGTGGGCCGCGATGGCAGGCCGCTCGACTAACGCCACCGGCCAGTTTGAAATCGCCGACGAGCGTTCGCCGGAGGAAATCGCCACCCTCATCCGCAGTCTCGGCTACGAGCCGGTCTGGAAGGATTGGGATGCGGCGCTGACCGCATGAACTAAGACCGAGGTTGCGAAGATGTCGCTCCGTCCTCCCATGACCAACGCCGCGCCAGTCCGGTTCACCAGGTCACTGGCGTCATGGTTGAGCTTCGCTGTTGTGCTCCTCGGCTCCGGCATCTGGACACAGGCGCAAGCCCCCACCACACCTTCCGCCCCGATTCACTGCGTCGTCTGCGCCAAGGTCATCTCCGGCAAGTATTTCATCCACAACCTGACCAACAACATTTGCGTCGATTGCGAAAAACTCGAAACCCGCTGCTCGGTGTGCGGGCTGCCGGTGAAAGAAAACTTTGGCAAGACCAAGGACGGCCGCTTCCTCTGCAAGACCGACCTGCCCAACACCGTGCTGACCGAGGAGGAGGGCCGCCGCCTGTTTGATCAAGCCGTCACCGACCTGGACGCCCTGTCCGAAGGCCAGCTCCGGCTGCGTTCCCCGCAGGTCAACGTGCAGATGCTGTTTCACCTGGACTTCACGGAATCCCAGGCGTCCGGCAAATCCGCCAGCCCCCTGCATCGGCTGGGCTTCTCCATGAGCCGGCCCGCCGGAAACGGCTTCACCCACAACGTCGTGCTTCTCAGTGGTCAGTTGCGCGGCCTCACGCTGTCCACCTGCGCGCACGAGTATGGCCACCTCTGGATCAACGAAAATCGCCCCGCGAACCGCACCATCGAACCCGACTCGCTGGAGGCCATCTGCGAATTGCTGGGCTACAAGCTGGCCACCCGCCGGGGCGACACCAACGAACTCGCCCGCATCCGGCGCAATCCCTACACCAACGGCCGCATCATTCCGGCGCTCGACCTCGAAGCCCGCGAAGGTCTCGCCGCCGTGCTGAACTGGGTGCGCAACGGCACAGCCGCCAGCCTCGGCAGCAATTCCGCTCCCGTCGTGACCATCGCCACTCCGGCAGCCCCGGCCGAACTGCGCCCGCCCCCGCCTCCCGCAGTGAAGCTCGAACTTCGCTCCCTCGTGCGCACCGCCAAGCGCACCTTCGCCGTGATCAATGGTGAACGCTTCGAACTGGGCACCGAAATCGCCCTCCTCGTCGGCGGACAACGCCGCCGCGTCCGCCTGGAATCAGCCCAGGAGAACGCGGTCGTCGTCACTGTGGACGGCCAGCCCCAAACCCTCCGCCTCGGCGGCCCCCCGTGAACTCCCCGCACGTCATCGCCAACGGCCAGCCCATCCCCACCGGGTTCCCCTGCACCTTGGAAGAATTTCTCAACCGGCAGCAACTGCTCCCGCGCAGCGTGGTCGTGGAGCACAACGGCGAAGCAGTGGCCCCCTCAGAGTTTCCCCGCCGCCCGCTGCAACCCGGCGACCGCCTCGAAATCGTCCGCATCGTCGCCGGCGGCTGATCGGATCGCCGGCTGCGCACGGTTCCCGCATTGCAGTCAGCCGTGCGCTGCGTAGGATGCGCGGCATTCGTAGTTCATGAACAAACTCATCGCCTCATTCATCTGGCTGGGCGTCGCCTCCCTTGGCGCGGGCGCTTACGCCACCATCGCGCTCCGGCGCGGGGAGCCGCTCAACTCCATTTACATCCTCGTTGCCGCGCTCTGCACTTACGCGGTGGGCTTCCGCTTCTACTCGAAGTGGATCGCCGCGAAGGTGATGATGCTCGATGACCGGCGTGCGACGCCGTGCGAGGTGAAGGAGGACGGCCATGACTTCGTGAAGACGAACAAGTGGATTGTCTTCGGCCACCATTTCGCGGCCATCTCCGGGCCGGGACCGCTTGTGGGGCCGGTGCTGGCGGCGCAGTTCGGCTACCTGCCGGGGACGCTGTGGATTCTCATCGGCGTGGTGCTGGGCGGCGCGGTGCAAGACTTCGTGATTCTCTTCTGCTCGATGCGGCGCAACGGCCGCTCCCTGGGCCAGATGGTGAAGGAGGAGCTGAACTCCTTCGCGGGCGTCATCGGTCTGGTGGCAATCCTCGCGATCATGATTATCCTGCTGGCCGTGCTGGCGCTCGTGGTGGTGAAGGCGCTGGCGGAAAGCCCGTGGGGCGTGTTCACCGTCGCGGCGACGATTCCCATCGCGATGTTCATGGGCGGCTACCTGCGCTGGTGGCGCGTGGGCAAGGTCATGGAAGTCTCGGCTATCGGCGTCGTGCTGCTGCTGCTGGCGGTGTGGGGCGGGCAGTTCGTCCACGCGCATGCGGACTGGGCGAAAGTATTCACGCTGAAGGCCGAACCGCTGGCCTGGTCGGTTATCATTTACGGCTTCGCAGCGAGCGTGCTGCCGGTATGGCTGCTGCTCGCGCCGCGCGATTATCTGAGCACGTTCATGAAGCTCGGCACCATCTTCGCACTCGCGGTCGGCGTGTTCGTCGTGCTGCCGGACCTGAAGATGCCGCCAGTCTCGAAGTTCGTGGACGGCTCCGGGCTGGTGGTGGCGGGGGCGCTCTTTCCGTTCTGCTTCATCACCATCGCGTGCGGCGCGATCAGCGGGTTTCACACACTCATCGCCAGCGGCATCACGCCGAAGATCATCACGCGCGAAGGCTACGCGCGGTCCATCGGCTACGGCGCGATGTGCCTCGAATCACTGGTCGCCATCATGGCGATGATTGCCGCCTGCACGCTCGACCCCGGCGTGTATCTGAGCATGAACGTGAAGGGCGCGGGCGCGACGCCCGAAGCCGTGGCGGCGGACACGATTAGCAAGGTGGAGAAATCCGGTTTCACCGTGCTCGCACCGGACCCAGCGAACGCCGGCAAGTTCACCCACGTCCCCGTGACCGTCTCCGCCGCGCAGATGAACAGCCTCGCAAAGGATGTCGGCGAGCACACGCTTTACGGGCGCACCGGCGGCGCGGCCACGCTCGCGGTCGGCATGGCCAACATCTTTTCCAAGGTCACCCACGGGCGGTGGTTGGACATCTGGTATCACTTCGCGATCATGTTCGAGGCGCTGTTCATCCTGACCACGCTCGACGCGGGCACGCGGGTGGGCCGCTACCTGATTCAGGACGCGCTCGGCCATGTCTGGAAGCCGCTTGGTGACACCAAGGCCATCGGCGCGAACCTCTTCGCCAGCCTGCTGGTGGTGATGGGCTGGGGCTACTTCCTCATCCAGGGCGTGCGCGACCCGCTGGGCGGCATCAACTCGCTCTGGCCGCTCTTCGGCATCGCGAACCAGTTGCTCGCGAGCATCGCCTTGTGCCTCGCGACCACGGTGATTCTCAAGCTGCAACTCGCCGGGCCGAAGCTTTCGCCGGAAGAGTCCAAAGTCGCAAAGCCGTGGGTGGGCAATCCGGCCTTCGCCCTGGTGACACTGATTCCATTGGTCTGGCTGCTGTCGGTGACGCTGACGGCGGGGTATCAGAAGATTTGGCATCCCAAGCCCAGCATTGGTTTCCTCGCGGCGGCCAAAGGTTTGGAGGAGGCGAAGCCCGCACTGGAAAAGGCCATCGAGACCGCCAAGGCGGCCGGCGTGGCCGAAGCGGTTGTGAAAGCCGAAACCGCGCTGAAGAACAACCGGACGCTGCGCTTCAACAACCAGCTCAATGCCTTCGTGGCTGGCACGTTCATGACCTTGGTCGTCGCCATCGTGCTCATGAGCATCTACGAATGGCTGGCGCTGATCGGCAAGCGCCGCACGCCCCAGCTCTCCGAGACTGACCCCGTCTGGCTGCCGGACTACGCCGTGGCGGAAGGCAAGCCGGTGCAATGGTGGAACATATTCGCGCTCGGCTTCATGCTGCTCAAGGAAGTGAGCGGCGAGGCCGCCGTGGACCGCGCGCAGGCCTGCGTGCCGCGCAAGGTGGATCTCCTCGGCGGCAGCAAGGCGATGGCGAAGGAGCAGCGCGCCCAAGCCTACGTGGCGGCGGCGGAGAAGCGTTTCGATGGTGGGCCGAACCGGTGTTGCTGATCGCGGAAAGTGATTAGTAATCAGTTTTTAGTCGGCCCAGCAAACCGAGCACTTGCTATTCACTAATTACTAATCACTCCCCGATGAAACTCGGTCTCTACGGCGGCTCCTTCGACCCCGTCCACCTCGGGCACCTGCTCGTGGCGCAGGCGGCGTGTGAGGAATTCGGGCTGGACCGGCTGTGCTTCATCCCGGCGGCGCAGTCGCCGTTCAAGCCAGGCAGCGAACCCGCGCCCGCGAAGGCCCGCCTGCAAATGCTCCGGCTCTCGCTGGCCGGACAGCCGCACTACGAGGTGGACACGCAGGAAGTTACTCGTGGTGGCGTGTCCTACACGATTGACACGGTGCGCGACTACCGCCGCCGCTTCCCCGATGCGCGGCTCTTCTGGCTCATCGGCGCGGACCACGTCGCCAAGCTGCCGCTCTGGCGCGAGGCGGAGGAACTGGCGGCCAGCGTGGAGTTTCTCGTCATTCCCCGCCCCGGCGAGCCCAGCGTCCCCTTCCCTGCCCCGTTCCGGGGGGAGATGCTGAAAGGTTTTCCGCTGGGTGTCTCCTCATCGCAAATCCGCGCCCGGGTGAAGGCCGGTTTGCCAGTGGAGTTGCTCACCGGCCCGGTCGTCGCCGAAGCCATTCGTGCGAACAGGCTTTATCTCTGAGCCGGGGTTTGCCACTGTCCTGCCAATGGAAGCTAAGAAACTCGCTCTGCTCTGCCGGGAATTCGCTGAAAATAAGAAGGCCGAGGACATCGCCATCCTCGACGTCCGCAAGGTGTCGAACGTGACAGACTATTTCGTGATTTGCTCCGGCTCCAGCGAGCCGCACCTCCGGTCCATCGTGACCGAACTCGAGTCCCGCCTGTGGAAAGACCACGCGATCCGGCCGCGGGCGGAGGACGGCGGACGAGGCGGACGCTGGGTCGTGATGGATTTCTTTGATGTGATTGTCCACATCATGCACCCCGACGTGCGGAAACAATACGACTTGGAAAGCCTCTGGAGCGACGCCGCCCGCGTGCGGACCAGCCCGCCGCGCAAGCCCAAGGCCAAGGCCGCCCCCAAAGCCTAGACCGCCGCTCCCGGCGCGCCAGCCGGTCAACTGCGGACTTCCATGCCGAACTTGTGGATCGGCGAGACGAAGCGCGGGCTTTCGCCCGTGTGGATGACGCGGGCGAGATACACCCAGAGCGCCAGCAGCATGGCCAGGTCCGTCATCCGCGCGACGCCGTGCCACAACCCAAAATCCTTCGCCGCCGCCTCGCGCTGCTGGGGCGTGGCATTGAGCCGGTAGTGCTCCGAGTATTTGACCCGTTGCAACTGCTTGAGCTTGGGTTGCAGCCAGACTCCGCCCAGCAGGCTCAGGCCCAGCACCCCGCCCACCAGCCACAGGGTCAGCCGCGCCGCGACCTTGCCCGAGTAAATCCATTCGGCCACCAGATGCACCAGCGCGAGCACCCCGCAGATGTAATGCAGCACGAAGTAGCGGCTCAAAACCAGCTCCGCAATGGCCCCGTTGTAAGGCGGCGGGAACAGGCGCTTCATCTCATCGGTGAAGAACGCCGGTCCCACAAACAGGCTGAAGAAGACCGCGGACCCAAACCACACCGCCGCGACCGTCATGCCAAAAAATCTCAGGAAGGAGAGCACCTCAACATGCTAGGGAACGGGCCCCAAGGCTGCCAAGCCTCGATTCCAGCGCGGCGGCGAGGCTCCGGCGGCCCGGGGCAAGATTAGGATCGGAATTTCGACCAGCAGTCCTGTCCTCCTCCGGTTCCAGCACGCCCCGCCGGTTTTTCTCCTTTATCCCACCTGCCCCGCTTCCCCATAGTTCGCGGCTCTATGGAACGCTTGCCTGGCTTCCGGGACTTCTATCCCGAACCGCTGCCGCCGACGAAAGATGAGTTGTGGAGCATGGATGCCCGCAACCACATCTTCGACACGTGGCGCGCGGTCGCCCGCCGCTACGGCTTCCGCGAATACGACGGCCCGCCGCTGGAGCCGCTGGAGCTTTACACCAACAAGTCCGGCGAGGAAATCGTCGGCCAGCTCTTCAACTTCACCGACAAGGGCGAACGCGCCGTCGCGATGCGCCCGGAGATGACGCCCACGCTCGCACGCATGGCCGCCGCGCAGGAGCGCGCCTACAAGAAGCCCTTCAAGTGGTTTTCCATCCCGCAGCTCTTCCGCTACGAGAAGCAGCAGAAGGGCCGCAAACGGGAGCACTTCCAACTCAACTGCGACATCATCGGCGAGAATGACCGCGCTGCCGATGCCGAACTCATTGCGCTGCTCATCGACACCCTGCGCGCCCTGGGCCTGACCAGCGCGGACTTTGTCGTGCGCCTCAGCAGCCGCAACGCGTGGTCCGACTTCTTTAGCAGCCGCTGCCCGGACGCCACCAAGGCCTACGACTTCTTCCAAGTCGTGGACAAACTCGACCGCACGCGCGCCGAGGACAGCGCCGCACTGCTCGCGCCGCTGGGCTTCAAGCTGGAGGAAGTGCAGGCCTTCATCAGCGGCGGCCAGCCAAACGCCGAACTTCAGCTCATCCTCGATCAACTTGCCGCGCGGGGCCTGCGCGATTTTGTCCGCATTGACTACGGCGTCATTCGTGGCCTCGCCTATTACACCGGCCCGGTCTTCGAGGCCTTCGACATCAAGGGCGAATTTCGCGCCATCTGCGGCGGCGGCCGCTATGATCACCTCATCAAGCAGGTCAGCGGCGGCAAGGTGGATCTTCCCGCGCTCGGCTTCGGCATGGGCGACGTGGTGCTTTTCGAGTTGCTCAAGTCGCGTGGTCTCCTGCCAGCCTTCAACACCGGTCTGGCGGCCTACGTGCTCATCGAGGACGAGACCCTCCGCCCCGACTCCTTGCGCCTCATCCAGCAGCTCCGCGAGGCCGGCCTGCCCACCGATTTCAGCCTCACGCCTGCCAAGGGCGACAAGCAGTTCAAGCGGGCCATCGAACTCAACGCCCGCCACACCGTGCGCCTCGAACGGGCTGCCACGGGCGAAGTCTCCGGGAAGTTGAAGGATCTGCGGACGCGGGAAGAGTCGAACGTTCCCTTGGAAGAAATCACCCAACGCCTCGCAGCCGGACAGCGCTGAAAGCGTTGCGATGACAGAGGGCGGAGGATCTTTCACAGCATCCTTGCATCCGTTGCCGACCAGCGAAGCCGCGCTTGACGCTCCCCTGCCCCGCTCCTAGGTTGCGCACCAGCCAACCCCATGAACTCCTCTGAGCCAGCCATCCGCGAGTTCGCCCAACGTCTCGCCTTCCTGCTGATGTTCCGCACCGCGCTGCGCTGCGCGACGATCTGGCTGCTCGCCGTCGGCGTCGCCGTGCTCGCGGCACGCGTAACGGGTTTAATGGCGTCGCACTGGCTCATCGGCGGATTGGCGGGCTTGGTGCCCGTCATCGCGGGCGCGGCTTGGGTGGAATGGCGGCGACGTCCGCAGCTTGCCACGGTGCGCGCCGCGATGGACCGCCACAATCACGCTGGCGGCCTGCTAATGGCCGCCGCGCAGGCCGATGTCTCCGCGTGGCAGAACGGTTCCAAGCCCGCCCAGCCCGTCGTGCGCTGGAACAGCGGCCGGCCCATGACGCTCTTCTGCGCGGCAGCACTCTTCCTCGGCGCGTCCATGCTGATGCCGGAGCGGTTCATCGTCGGCGCGGCGCAGCGGCCGCTCGACGTGGGCAAGCTGGTCACGGAATTGACCGAGCAAATCACGGCGCTCGAGGAGGAGAAGATTTTACCGGAGGACAAGGCGCTTGAACTCAAGAAGGAACTCGCCCGCCTCGGCAAGGAATCCGCCGCCAAAGACCCGGCCAAGACTTGGGAATCCCTCGACCACCTCAAGCAGTCCAACAGCGACCTCGCCAAGCAGGCCGCCGAGGAGGCCATCCAGAAGACCGACGCCATGAAGCAGGCCGAGACCCTCGCCGCCGCGTTGGGCCTGCTGCCGGATTCCGCGTCCTCGCTCCTCGAACGCGCGATGCAGGACATGGCTTCGCTCCTCCAGCAAGCGAAGTTGGAGCAGGGGCTCCTCGCCGCGAAGCTCCCCGAGGAACTCCTCAAGGCCGCGAAGGACGGCAAGCTCAACGCCGAGCAGCTCAAGGAATTGATGAAGGCGCTCCAAGGCAACAAGGACAAGCTGGGCGAGTGCCTCAACAAGCTCGCGAACCTCAAGCTCATTGACCCCAAGCTCCTTGAAGCCTGCAAGAACGCCGGCCAGTGCCCGAACCCCGCCGGCCTCGCCGCCTTCCTCGCCGAGAACGGCGCGAACCTCGACTCCATCCTCCTCGTCGTGCATTCCTACGGCCAGGGCGGCGTGGACCGCGGTCGCGGCGACGCGCCGTTGACGTGGACCGACCCGTCGGACGAGTCCGGCATGAAGTTCAAGGATACCGCGCTGCCGATGGGACCGCTCAGTGGCTTGAAGCACGCGCAGCTCGTGGGCATCAGCCGCAGCGCGCCCGAAGTGACCGGC
>CAIPBN010000274.1 GCA_903863315.1 uncultured Verrucomicrobiota bacterium
CAGCGTTTGCCTTTGAGCTGCTGGAGATCGTGGACGGTGTATTTCTTGCGCGGTCGGAGCATGCGCAGAGCGTTGCCAAAACGGCGGTGCCGATCAACCTCCTTCGGCCTGTTTGCGTCCTGCGGCGTGAGCTTGAAGGCCGAAGGCAAATGTCCGAAGGTGTCGCGTCATGTCCAGCGCGTCCCAACCACACGATCCGTTCCGTGAAGCCCGAAGCAAGGATGGCGTCCTCCAGTGCCCGTTCCAAGGCGAGCAGATCGCCATGATCCTGCGCCACGCCGACGTGCGCGAGGCGGCGAAGGACTGGCACAAGTTCAGCTCGGACGCGCCGTTCCGCGTGCCCATCCCGTCGGAGGAGGCGGTGCGGACGATGCGACAACTTCCCATCGAGACGAACCCGCCGGAGCACACGGAGTATCGCGCCATCGTCGAGCCGTTCTTCCAGCGCTCCAAGCAGCCGGACGTGATTCGCAAGGTGGACGCCCTGATTGCAGGGATGCTCGGTGAAGCGCTGGGCCGCGAATCCGTCGAGGTGGTGAACGACTTTGCGCTGCCCATCCAGTCGCGTGCGCTCACCTACCTGCTGAACATGCCCGAGTCTGAAGCGGACACCTGGATCGGCTGGGGCATCCATGTGTTCAAGGTCAGCGGCGGCCCGTTCAAGAAGGGCAACACGCTGGAGAATTATCTGCACGCGCAGTTTGACCGCGCCGAGGCCAGCCCGGGCGAGGATTTCTTCAGCGCGCTGACCCAGGCGACCTATCGCGGCCGGCGGCTGACGCGCGAGGAGATGATGGGCTTTGGCAACCTGACCTTCGCTGGCGGCCGCGATACGATCATCCACAGCATCTCCTGCATCATCGGCTACTTCGGCCAGCACCCTGAGGCACTTGAATACCTGCGGCAGGACCCGCGCCGCATCGTCCACGCGGGCGAGGAGTTCTTCCGCGTCTTCATGCCGCTGACGCACATCGGGCGCGTGTGCCCGGTGGACACGGAAGTTCATGGTGTGACCGTGAAGGCCGGCGACCGCGTGTCCCTGG
The DNA here is from genome assembly GCA_903863315.1 of uncultured Verrucomicrobiota bacterium. Classification (GTDB taxonomy): domain Bacteria; phylum Verrucomicrobiota; class Verrucomicrobiia; order Limisphaerales; family SXTU01; genus SXTU01. The sequence continues at coordinate 1,044 of CAIPBN010000274.1, forward strand.
GCTGGGCCTCGGCGAACTTCGACGAGACCGTGTTTGAAGCGCCGGAGGAAGTCCGCCTCGACCGCAAGCCCAACCCGCACATCTCGTTCGGCTTTGGCACGCACCTCTGCCTCGGCGCGCCGCACGCGCGGTTGATCGTGCGCAGCCTGTTGCAGGCGCTCGTAGAGCGCGTGGCGACGGTCACCGTGTTGGAGGCCCGTGAGCATGTGGAGAAGGAAGCGCGTTACGAGCGCTCGGTCGGCTACGATGCGCTGACCGTGCGTTTCACTCCACGAGGCGCATGATGACAGCACAGGCTCGGTGCTTTCGCATCCTGGATTCCCGGTAACAAACCCGCGCCCGACCGCGTCCAGCATGGCAATGCCAAAACGACTTCTGTCAGTGGTTCTGTTTCTGTTGGTCTGCCTCGCGCTGCATACCTCAAGCGCAGCAATACCCAAGCAGCCCAACATCCTTGTCATCATCGCCGACGACCTGGGCTATGCCGACCTCGGCGTTCACGGGGGCAAGGCCGTGCCGACGCCGCATCTGGACGCGCTCGCGGCCAGCGGCGTGCGCTGCACCTCCGGCTATGTCAGTGCGCCCTATTGCAGTCCGTCGCGCGCGGGTTTCCTTACCGGACGTGCGCAGACGCGCTTTGGTCATGAGTTCAATCCGCACGTCGGCGACGAGGCGAAGCTGGGCCTGCCGCTGGACCAGAAGACCATCGCCGACCAGCTCCGCCGCGCGGGCTATGCCACCGCGCTCATCGGCAAGTGGCATCAGGGTTTCAGCCCCGCGCATCACCCGCAGTCGCGCGGCTTCGACGAGTTCCTCGGCTTCCTCGTCGGCGGGCACAATTTCATCCTGCACGCGGACGCCACGCCCAAGTTCGGCTCCGCCCACTCCCACGACCTGATTTATCGCGGGCGCGAGGTGCAGCGCCTGAACGGCTTCACGACTGATTTGTTTACCGACGAAGCTATCAGCTTCATGGACCGCAACCGGCAGAAGCCGTGGTTTCTCTACCTCGCCTACAATGCCGTCCATACTCCGCTGGAAATTAACGAGCGCGTGCGCGCCCGTCTCCCCGCCGATGTGACTGACCCCGCGCGGCGCGGCTACCTCGCGCTGCTGCTCGGCCTGGACGACTCCGTCGGCAAGCTCCGCGCGCATTTGCGCAGCACCGGGCGCGAGCAGGACACGCTGGTCTTCTTCCTCAGCGACAACGGCGGCTCCGGTCGCACCCCGTTCCTCGCCTACAACACCGGCGTGAACACGCCCTTGCGCGGAGACAAGGGCCAGACGCTCGAAGGCGGCATCCGCGTGCCGTTTTTCGTCAGTTGGCCCGGCAAGCTGCCCGCCGGCACCACATTCGACCAGCCGGTGTCGTCCCTCGACATCCTGCCCACGAGCTGCGCCGTCGCCGGCACCAAGCCCGAGCGCGCCGTGGAAGGCGTGAACCTGCTGCCGCATTTCACGGGCGAGAAGAAGTCGCCGCCGCATGAGTCGCTGGCGTGGCGCTTCGGCCCGCAACGAGCCATCCGCAAGGGCAACTGGAAGCTTGTGGACTGGCGCGATTTTGCGACCAAGACCCAAAGCGGCTGGCAGCTCTACGACTTGGCGAAGGACATCGGCGAGGCCGCCAATCTCGCCGCGCAACAGCCCGCGCGCGTCGCCGAACTCACTCGCGAGTGGGAAGCTTGGAACGCTGCAAACATCGCCCCGCTCTGGCACGGCAGTCCGACCGAAGACCCCACTTCACCTCCACGTCCCGCCGCCAAGCAAAAGGCGAAGTGAGCTTCCGACCAACCCATCACCTGTTCATCATGCGCCATCTCGCCACGCTGCTCCTGCTCCTGTTGTGCTGTGTTGTCCGTCATTCCCCTGCTGCCGCCGCGCCCACCCGGCCCAACCTCATCTTCATTCTCAGCGACGATCTCGCGCAGGGCGACCTCGGCTGCTACGGGCAGAAGCTCATCCAGACGCCGCACCTCGACCGCATGGCGCGTGAGGGCACGCGCTTCACGCAGGGCTATTGCGGCACCAGCGTCTGCGCGCCGAGCCGCACCTCGCTGATGACCGGCCTGCACATGGGCCACTCGCCGATTCGTGCGAATCGCGAGGTGCAGCCCGAGGGCCAGAAACCATTGCCCGCCGGCACCGTCACCGTCGCGCAGATTCTCAAGTCCGCCGGCTACGCGACCGCGTGCGTCGGCAAGTGGGGCATGGGGATGTTCGACACCACGGGCAGCCCGCTGAAAAACGGGTTCGACCATTTCTTCGGCTACAACTGCCAGCGCCACGCGCACAGCTACTTCCCGAAATACCTTTATCGCGACGACCAGCGCTTGGACCTGCCCGGCAACGACGGGAACACCAAGGTCGAGGGCAAGGGCGCGACTTATGCACAGAACCTCATCGCCGACGAGACGCTGAAGTTCGTGCGCGCGAACCGGGAGAAGCCGTTCTTCCTCTACTACTCCATCACGCTCCCGCACGGGACGTTTCAGATTGATGACCAGGGCATCTACCGGGACAAGCCGTGGACCGAAGTGCAGAAAAACTACGCCGCGATGGTCACGCGCCTCGACGCCGACGTGGGCCGGTTGCTCGCGCTGCTCAAGGAGCTGAACCTCGACGAGAAAACGCTCGTGATGCTCGCGGGCGACAACGGCTCGTCCTTCGACCCGCAGTCGCCGCAGGGCAAGCTCTTCGAGCAGGCCAGCAACGGCCTGCGCGGCTTCAAGCGCGGCCTCTACGAAGGCGCGTTGCGGCAGGCGGCCCTCGCGCGCTGGCCTGGCACCGTGCCCGCCGGTCGCGTGAGCCACGAGCCGTGGGCCTTCTGGGATTTCCTTCCCACAGCGACCGAGCTGGCCGGTGCGAAGCTGCCCACTGGGTTCAAGCCCGACGGCCTTTCCCTCGTGAGCTTTCTCAAAGGCAGCGCGGCTCCGCAGCGCGATTACTTCTACTGGGAACTGCACGAAGGCGCGTCGCTCCAGGCCGCGCGCTTCGGCGACTGGAAGGCCGTGAAGAACGGCCTCAGCGCAAAGACCGAACTCTACGACCTCAAAACCGATGCCGGTGAAATGACCGACCTCGCCGCCACCAAGCCCGAGCTGGTTGCGAAGGCCGAAAGCATCTTCAAGTCCGCCCGCACCGACCATCCCGACTGGCCGCTCCGCGACCGCCCGTCGGGCAAGGGGAAGGCGAGGAAGGAGAAGAAGTAATCAGTGTTCAGTAATCAGCAAGGTGCCGGCGCAATCCAACCACCGAACCGAATTGAACCACCGAGACACGATGGACACAGAGGCTTCCCCGCAGTGGCATTTCTCTGTGTTCTTCGTGTCTCTGTGGTTGAACTTGGGTTGTGACTCCGCGTCTGTCCGTGCGTTGAAACGGGCTCGCGGATGGCGGAGGAGTTGGCACCGACGGGGGCGCAGCGTCTGGCAACCTTCACGCGGGTTGCGTCGTCTGTCTGCTCGAACATTGTCCGAACAACTTACCATGCGCTCCCAACTCCTCGCCGCTCTCACCGTCTTAGCCGCTTCCACCGCCCTCTGCCTCGCGGAGAAGAACGCCGACCTCAAGCCCGCTCACGCCCCGGCTGGCAAGCTGGTCGTGGACGAGAGCTTCGCCGGCGCGGCCTTGGGCAAGGCTTGGACCGCGAACAAAGGCGACTGGCAGGTGCGCGACGGAGCGGTCATCGGCAAGGAAAAGGCCTCGGATGAACACGCCGCCGTCCTCACGCTCGGCCAGCCGAACCGCGATTCGATTCTACGTTTCTCCTTCCGGCTCGACGGCGCGAAGGGCTTCAACGTGAGCTGGAACCACGCGAAGGGGCACCTGTTCCGCATCGGCATTGCCGAGGACGGGCTGACGCTGAACAAGGACAAGGACAAGAAAGACCCGGCGTCGAAGGCCGTCGCGCTCGGCAAGGCGGCGGGTAAGTTCGAGGCCGGCAAGTGGCACACGGTGCTCGTCGAGATTCAGGGCGCGAAGGTCTCGGTGCAGGCCGACAACGGCGTGAAGCTCGCTGGCAGCCACCCGGAGCTGGACGTGGACAAGACCGGCTACCGTTTTGTGACGCGCGGCGAATCGCTGCGGCTGGCGGACGTGAAGGTCTGGTCGGTCGAGAAAGCGACGGCGGCCGCAAAATAGCAGTGTTTGACGGAATTTTGACAATCGATTCCAGCCCGATGAAGCACCTCGCCCGCTTGTTTGCCATTCTGTGCTCGCTGGGCAGCCTCAGCATTGCTTCCGCCGCGTCACAGCCCAACATCCTTATCTTCCTCGCGGATGATTCCGGCTGGGGCGATTACTCGCTCAATGGCAACACCAACATCCGCACACCCAATATTGACTCCATCGGGCGCAACGGCGCGGTGCTCGACCGTTTCTATGTCTGCTCCGTCTGTGCGCCGACGCGCGCGGAGTTCCTCACCGGCCGTTACCATCCGCGAGCCGGCGTGCGTGGCGTCTCGACTGGGCTGGAGCGGTTGAATCCCGACGAGAAGACCATCGCCGACGCCTTCAAGGCCGCCGGCTACGCGACCGGCGCATTTGGCAAATGGCACAACGGCTCGCAATGGCCGTTCCATCCCAACGCGCGCGGCTTCGACGAATACTACGGCTTCACCTCCGGCCACTGGGGCGAATACTTCGATCCGCCGCTGGAGCACAACGGCCAGCTCGTTCGCGGTAAAGGTTTCGTGGCCGACGACCTCACCGACCACGCGATGCAGTTCATTGAGCAGAGCAAGGCCAAGCCCTTCTTCTGCTACGTCCCCTACAACACGCCGCATTCGCCGTGGGCCGTGCCACAGGAGTATTGGCAGCGCTTCAAAGACCAGCCGGTTGGACTGCGTGCGAAGCCCGGCGACTCGGAGGAGCTGGACCACACCCGCTGCGCGCTCGCGATGGTCGAGAACCTCGACTGGAACGTGGGCCGCGTGCTCAAGCGCCTCGATGAACTCAAACTCGCCGATAACACCATCGTCATCTACTTCTCCGACAACGGCCCGAACAGCTTTCGCTGGAACGGCGGCATGAAAGGCCGCAAAGGCTCCACCGACGAGGGCGGCGTGCGCTCCACGTTCTTCATCCGCTGGCCCGGCGGCGGCATCCAGCCCGGCACCGTGGTGAAAGAAATTGCCGGCGCGATTGACCTGCTGCCCACGCTCACGGCGATGGCGGGCGTGAAGCGCGTCGGAGACAAGCCACTGGATGGGATGAACCTCGCGAATCTGCTCACCGGCGCACAACGGCGCGGCTGGCCCGACCGCACGATTTTCTCCCACCAGAACGGCAACGTCAGCGCGCGATCGCAGCAATACCGCTTCAGCAACGCCGGCGAGTTGTTCGACATGGTCGCCGACCCTGGCCAGACCAAGGACATCGCGACAGAGAAACTGGAAGTCGCAGCGAAGTTCGCCGCGGCTGTCACCGACTGGCGGCGCGACGTTTTGGGCCACCCCGCCACAGCCGTGCCCAATGCTAAGGGTAAGGGTAAAAGCGGCGGCCTCCCGCCCGACGACAGGCCGTATCCCGTCGGTGCCGGTGGCGCGAAATTCCCCATCACGCCGCTCCCCGCTCGCGACGGCATCGCCCACGGCGGCATCAAGCGCAGCGCCAACGCGCCAAATTGCTCCTACTTCGTGAACTGGAAATCCACCGAGGACAAAATCACCTGGGACGTGGAAGTGGCCACGGCGGGCAACTATGAAGTCGTCATCCTCCACACCGCCGCCGATGCGGGGGCGACGATTGAATTGAGCCACAACAACGGCAAACTCACCGGCAAAGTCCCCGCCGTCTGGAACCCGCCGCTTTACACCAACCAGGACACCGTCGCCCGCCCGCCCGCCGAATCCACGATGAAGGAGTTCCGCCCGCTGAACCTCGGCACCATCCGGCTGGAGCAGGGCAGGGGTGCGCTCACGTTGCGCGCGCTCGAAATTCCCGGTGCGAGCGTGATGGATGTCCGCGCCATTTATCTCACCCTCCGACAGCCTTGATAATTCCCGGTTGGTGGCCAGCCTGCCTTCTGTTCTAATTGTCCGCACGCTTTATGAAACACCTGTTCCGCTGCTCCACCCTCGTCCTCGCGCTGGGCCTCGCCGCCGCCGCCGCTCAGGACGCCAAGAAGAAACAGCCGGCCAAGAAAGCCCCCGCGCCCAACGCCGGTCAGGCCATCAATGAAAACAAGGCCACGCCCCTCGAACGCATCAAGGTGCTCAAGGACTTCAAGGTCGAGCTGCTCCACTCCGTGCCCATCGCTGACCAAGGCTCCTGGGTCAATCTCTGCACCGACGGCAAGGGCCGCATCATCGCCAGCGACCAATACGGCGGGCTGTTCCGGTTCGCGCCGCCCGCGCCCGGCCAGCCGCTGGACCCGGCGAAGATCGAGAAGGTTCCCGCTGCCATCCGCGCTGTGAACGGCCTGCTCTGGTTCAACAACGGCCTCTACTGCGCGGTGAATGACTACGAGAACAAGATTCCCAGCGGCCTCTACCGCGTCACCTCCTCGAAGAACGATGACGTCCTCGACAAGGTCGAACTCCTCCGCGACATGCAGGCGCGCGGCGACCACGGCGTCCATGCCATCGTGCTCGCGCCGGATGCCAAGTCGCTCTTCCTCATCACCGGCAACGGAACGAAGCCCACGGCGTTCAGTTCCTCGCGTGTCCCGCTCATCTGGGGCGAAGACCACGTCCTCCCGCGCATGCCCGACGGTCGCGGCTTCATGCGCGAGGTGCTCGGACCGGGCGGCATCATTTACAAGGTTTCGCTGGATGGGAAAAACTTCGAGGCCTACTCCTCCGGCTACCGGAACATCTTTGACGCCGCGCTCAACCGCGATGGCGAGCTGTTCACCTACGACGCCGACATGGAATACGATTTCAACACGCCTTGGTATCGCCCCACGCGCGTCAACCACGTCACCAGCGGCAGCGAATACGGCTGGCGCAACGGCGCGGGCAAGCGCCCCGAATGGTATCCCGACAACCTCGGTGCGGTCGTCAACATCGGCCCCGGATCGCCCACCGGCGTGACCTTCGGCTACGGCGCGAAGTTCCCCGCCAAGTATCAGGACGCGCTCTTCATCCTCGATTGGAGCTGGGGCAAACTCTACGCCGTCCACCTCAAGCCCGACGGCTCCAGCTACACCGCCACGCGCGAGGAGTTCCTCTCCGGCGCGCCGCTGCCGCTGACCGACGCCATCATCCACCCGGCGGACGGCGCGATGTATTTTGCCATCGGCGGGCGCAAGGTGCAGTCCGGCCTCTACCGCGTGACTTACACGGGCAAGGAATCCACCGCGCCGTCGAAGCCCACGACCGATGCCGTCACCGCGAAGGCCCGCGAACTCCGCCGCTCGCTCGAAGCCTTCCACGGCAAGCCCGACCCGAAAGCCATCGCCGCCGCGTGGCCGCACCTGACCAGCAGCGACCGTTACCTCCGCTGGGCCGCGCGCACCGCACTGGAGTGGCAACCCGCCGCGACGTGGGCCGACAAGGCGCTCACCGAGAAGGACAGCGGCAAGCAAGTCGAAGCCTTGCTCGGCCTCGCACGCCTCACGGGCATTGACCCGCAGCACCGCAAGCCGACCGACCCGCCCGTGGACACCGCGATGGCCGCGAAGATTTACGCCGCGCTCGACAAGATTGACTGGAAGAAACTCAACCAGGAGCAACGCCTCGCCTTCGTCCGCACTTACTCCATCAGCCTCGTGCGCTTTGGCCAGCCGGATGAAGCCACGCGCCAGCGTGCCATTGCCAAGCTCGACCCGCTGTTCCCCGCCGAGAACTTCCCGCTCAACTGGGTGCTGTGCGAGACGCTTGTCGCGCTCCAGTCGCCGACCATCGCCGCAAAGGGCATCGCCGCGCTGAAGAACGCGCCCGGCCAGGAGGAGCAGATGGAATACGCCCGCTCCCTCCGCATGTTGAAGACCGGCTGGACCACCGCGCTGCGCACCGACCAGTTCAACTGGTTCCTGCGCGCCGCGAACTACCGGGGCGGCGCGAGCTTCGAGAAGTTCATCGAGTTCATCCGCACCGGCGCAGAAGCCACGTTGACCGACGCCGAGAAGACCACGCTCGCCGACTTGCTCGCCAAGAAGCCCGTGAAGAAGTCACCGCTGGAAGCGCTCGCCGAAGCCTTCGCCGGCCGTTCCTACGTGAAGGAATGGAAGCTCGACGAACTCGCCGCCGCCGCTGAGAAGGGCCTTAAAGGCCGCAGCTACGAGAACGGGCGCAAGATGTTCGGGGCCGCCGCGTGCTTCGCCTGCCACCGCTTCGGCAACGAGGGCGGCATGACCGGTCCCGACCTCACCGGCGCGGGTGGCCGCTACAACGCGCGCGACTTCCTCGACCAGGTCATCAACCCAAGCAAGGAAATCAACGAGCAGTTCGTCCCCGTGGTGCTGACCAAGACCGATGGCGAGACGGTCACCGGGATCATTGTTAACCTGAGCGGCGACACCGTGCAGGTGAACACCGACCTCACCGACCCGAACCAGCGCCTCGGCGTGGACCGCAAGCTGGTGGTGAAGATGGAGCCGTCCAAGGTCTCACCCATGCCCGAGGGGCTCATCAACATGCTCAAGCAGGAGGAAATCCTCGACCTCGTCGCCTACGTCCTCAGTGGCGGCGACGCGAAGCACGCGATGTTCAAATAGGCCGTGCCGGCGGTTTGCAACCGCCGTCCATGGGGCCCATCAGTCCGAGGCCGCTTCGCGTTTTCCACCCACCACGCGGCGATTGTAAATCGCCGGCACGGGGCCCTAAGTGATGTGCGCGCCCTGGGTCTCGACATAGACCGCATAGACCGACGTGCTGGCGGTCATGAAGAGGCGATTCCGCTTCGCGCCGCCGAAGCAGACGTTCGAGCAAATCTCCGGCAGCAGAATCTGCCCGATGCGCTGCCCGTCCGTGCCCGCGAAGATGTGGACACCATCGTAACCCGCGCCTACCCAGCCGGCGCTGGCCCAGATGTTTCCCTCGGTGTCGCAGCGGATGCCGTCGGCGAAACCCGCGTCCTCCACCTCTTTTCCGTCCTGCTTGAACTTGAGCTTCATGGAGGCGAACTCCTTCCCACCCTTGAGCTTCCTGCCGTCCACATCCCACACCTTGATGTTCTTGGGCGCGTTGTCGTAGTGGCTCGCGCCGGTGTCGGCCACGTAGAGCTTCTTGTAGTCGGGCGAGAAGCACAGGCCGTTGGGCTTGAAGATTTCGTCCGTGACCTTCTCGATTTTGCCGGATTTGCCATCAATCACATACACCGCCTCTTTCTGGTGCGGCTGGACGGTGGTGGACTTCACGCGCTCGCCTTCGTAGTTCATCAAGCCACCGTAGCCGGGATCGGTGAACCAGATGTCGCCCGTGTTCGGATGCACCACCACATCGTTGGGTGCGTTGAAAGGCTTGCCGCCGAATTTGTCCGCCAGCACCGTAACCGTGCCGTTGTGCTCGTGGCGCACGACGCGCCGGGTGAGGTGCTCGCAGCTCAACTGCCGGCCCTCGTAGTCGAACGTGTTGCCGTTGGTGTTGTTCACCGGGTTGCGGAAGGTGCTGACGTGGCCGTCGTCCTCGATCCAGCGCTGCTGGATGTTGTTCGGGATGTCGCTCCAAATCAGGTAGCGGCCCACGGCATTCCACGCCGGGCCTTCGGTCCAGAGCGTGTTCGCGCTGTGGTAAATCCGCTGGATGGGCGTGTTGCCGAGCTTGGCCTTGAAACGCTTGTCGAGCGAGATGATGTCCGGGTCCGGGTAACGCGTGGGGATCTTGCCGGTCCAGTCGCGGTCCGCAGCGGCGGCGACGCCCGCGAAGGTGGTGGCGGCAGCGGTGAGGAAGGAACGGCGGGAGAAGGAAGAATCAGTGTTCATGGCGTGTGCGGTGACGTGGAGAGAGTGGAAAGGTGGCACGAGAGTGGCAAGGAAAAGGTGGCTGCTCTGGTCGGGCCGAATGCAACCGCGCACTACGCCCGTGATTCGCCACGCCGGGCAAGCGAGGACGCTTGCGATACGGCCGGCCGGAGGCCGGCGCTACGTAGCGCCCGCGTCCCGCGGGCCGTATCGCCGGCGTCCTCGCCGGCTCGGACGCGCGGCGTCATGATACGGGCTACAATGCCGGAGCGACCGGCTTGTTATGGAGTGCGGTGCGCTGGACGGCTTGTGTGTCAGCGCCCTGCCGGCCTACGGCTGGAAGTTGCGGTGCTTCGGGTCGCCGGCGGCTTCGAGGTAGGCGAGGAGGTCGAGGATTTGTTCGAGGCGCAGGCTGTTCAGCAGGCCGCCGGGCATGGGCGAGACTTCGGAGAGGCGGCGCTCGCGCACTTTGGTAACGGCCACTTCGATGAGCTTCTCCTCCAGCGGACTCGGGCGGACGAAGAGCTTATTGTCAGCCTCGCGTTCCACCATGCCGCTCACTTCGTCGCCGTCCTTCAAGAGCAGGCGGGTCTGGCGGAACTTCTCATCAATCACCGCGCTCGGCTCGAGGACGTGCAGGAGCAAATCCCGCCGGCTGAAGCGCGCGCCGACGGCCAGCAGCTCCGGGCCGATGACGCTGTTCGGAAACGCGGGGTCATTGCTGACGCGGTGGCAGTGGACGCACTGCGCGGTGAGCAACGCGGTGCGCGCGCCTTCGTGGCTGCGGCCCTTGCCGACTTCGGCGAGGCGGGGTTCGAGGTCGGCGAGCTTCCAGTCCTTCACGAAGCGCGGCGGTGGGACGGCGGGCAAATCAACTTTCGCAGCCGCTGTGGGCGAGACGCCCGCGCTCCGGCTCAAAGCCGTGCGCTCTTCCGGCGTGAGCGAGGCTAGGAGTTCCTTGCGGACGTTTGCGATGGACGTGAAGTAGGTGCGCCCGCCGGGCAGGCGCTCGGCGCGGTCGAGCGCGTCGAAGACGACACGGCGCGCGTCGGGCGTCCAGCCGTCGCGGGCGTAGCGGAGGTAGAAGGGGTAGAGCAGCAAGTCCTCGCTCGCGGTCGCGGCGCGCAGCAGCGGGACGGTCTTGGCGATGACCTGCGGCGAGCGCAGATAGACCAGCAGCTCGACGAGCATCTGGTTCACACGTGGGCTGGCGTTGGGATACTGTGGCTCAAGCCATTTCAAGGCTGCCTGCCGCTGCGACTCGTCGGGTGGGCCGAGCCGGATGAAGGTGAGGGCGAGCATCCGCAGTGCGGTAATATGGGCACCTTCATCCACGTAGCCTTCACCAAACAAGCGCGTGAGCAGCGGCTGCTTCCACTCAACCGCTCCTGTCCTTGCGAGCGTCAATCTGCCGTTCACCCTCAATTCGATTACCTGCGGTCCCCATTCCTTAACCGGCAGACCTTCCAAAAGAAAATTCGCGCTATGCAGCACCCAACGGCGGGTCGAATCCATGGCGTTTATCCCAAGGGTTGCCTCGTCCCTGACCGAGAGCAAATTTAGCGGCGTCTGCACGGAGGGGGAAAGCACTCGCACCAGAGAGAGGGCTTGGTCAGAGAGCATTCTTACCCGTTTACTGGATGCTTCCGATACTCGCTGACTGAGCTGCGAGTCCGTCAGTCGAATCGGGTTCAGTTCAGTGCGAACGACCACGGAACGCTGCGCTTGCTCCCCGCCAAACGTCACCCGATACAAACCGGACTGCGTCCCACGTCCGCCCGTTGTGAACCACATCGCGCCATCGGGCCCGATGCACACGTCGGTTACGTTTAGCGGACGGCCACCGACGAAGAGTTCACTTTTGCCCGTGTAGCCGTTGTAGCTTTCGCGTAGCGGCGACAGGTGAACCGCTAGAATTCGTCCATAAGCCCAGTCGCAAATAAACATGGCCTTTTGATACTCGACGGGGAACTTCGCCCCGTGGCCGAACGTGACAGCGGTGGGCGACGCGAGGCCGATGTCCACCACGCTCGGCAGCGTGTCGGGATACCACGCGGGCCAGCGCCCGGTGCCGCGCCGCCAGCCGTAGTCCGCGCCTGGCACGATGTGCAACACGCGGTTGGGCATATACCACGGGCAGCCCACGTCCCACTCCATGTCGGCATCGAAGGTGAAGAGGTCGCCGTGCTCGTTGAAGGCGACGTCGAGCGGGTTGCGCAGGCCGCCGGCCCAGAGCTGCACCTCGCTGCCGTCGGGCTTCATGCGGAGGATGTGGCCGGCGGGCAGCAGGACATCGCCGTCGAACATGCCCGCGTCCCACGGGCACGGGATGAGGCGGTCATGCGCGAAGTTCCGCAGCGGCGAGTTGGTGGAAAGGTTCTTGGGCAGGTGGACGTTGTTGCCGTGCGCAATCCACAGCCAGCCGTCCGGCCCGAGCTTCAGGTGATTGCGCCCGTGGCCGACGCCGCCCTCGGTCTTCAGCAACTCGGTGGTCTCGTCGAACTGGCCGGTGCCCTTGGTGTCGCGCAGGCGCACGAGGGTCTTGGAGTTGTTGGCGTTCGCGTAGAGCGCGCCGTGGGCGTAGAGCAGGCCGCGGCATTCGAGCAGCGTGTCGTTGATTACTTCGACCTTCGAGACGCCGGCAGAATCCAGCGACAGCCGCAGCAATCCCTTCTTCTCGCGCGCCAACGTGAGGCGGCCCTGCGGGTCGAAGGCCAGCGCGATCCAAGAGCCTTCTTCCGGCAACGCGCTGCGGACCAGTTCGGCCTTGAAGCCCGGTAGCAACGTGAACGTGCTCGGGTCGGTGGCGGGCGTGCCGGCACGGGCGAGCTTCCAACTGTTGTAGGCGTCCACCATCTTGTCGGGCGCGAAGGGATTCGCCTTAGGGTCCGCATCCACGCGGCCGAGGCTGCGCGCGGGCTGCGGGCGGTCCGTTGGCGACGACAATCCGGTCTGCCAGTTGATGTCCGAGATAATCCACTGCTGCCGCGCGAGGTCGGCGTTGAGTTCGAGCAGCATGGCGACCTTGACCGGGCCGGCAGGATTCACGGTGCGCAGCGAGAGGACGTTGGTTCCCGCACGCAACTGCCCGGTGACATCGAAGCCCGTGGCATTCGTCGCGCCGACGATTTCGCCGATGCGCTGGCCGTTGAGCATGACCTCCATCCGCCC
>CAIPBN010000275.1 GCA_903863315.1 uncultured Verrucomicrobiota bacterium
ACCACGGACCACGGACCACGCAGCGCATCAGCGGGCGGGCATAATGGAGCGTTCGTCATGAGGCATGCGTTGGCCATTGGGATGGAGGCTGGGTAGTTGGACTCAGTTCTTCGCCGACTTCACGAACGCGATGAGCGCGTCCTTTTCTTTGGCAACGACCGCCTTGTCGCCCATCAGCTTGTAAAACCAGGTGCCCGCGCCCGCCGGGACGACCAGCACGATCATGTCGGCGGGATTGCCCTCCTTCAGATCGGTGCCGCTGAGCTCCACAATGCGCGCGCCGGTGCCAAGCGCGGCGAAGGGCTTCGCCTGCTGGTCCACCTCGTTGGCGGCGGAGGGAGGAAGGCCAAGCTGACCGCGCCAGCGGTCCAGATTCGCCTTGAGCGCCCCGCCCATGCCGCCGAGAAAGACAGCGGTGACTTCGGCGGTGGCCTTGCCCTCGCCAACGGTGTATTTCGCCGCCTGCATTGCTCCCGGGGCCTGCGCCTTCCAATTCGCGGGCGCGGTCCAGTTGGGCTGGCCGGCCCCGCCTGCGGCCGGGGCGGCGGACGCAGTCATCGGCGGACGCTCCGGCGCGTCGTGGGATTCCATGTGGAGGGAGAGGCCCTTGAGAAAGCCAATGAACGGGGCCTTCTGCTGCTCAACGAGCGCGGGGTCGCCGGTGAGCTTGATGAACCACGAGGTGCCCTCAGTCTTGTGCAGTGCCACAATGATGCGCTCGGAAGTCGGAGCGCCGCCGGACTTGGTGGCCCCGGTAATGTCGAACAGCTTGCCGTCCGCCCCGGCGATGACTGCGGGCTGGACGAGCTTGGGAAGCTGTTCTTCCGTGAGCGGGGCCAGGCCCAACTGCTCGCGCCAAAGATTCACGAACTGCAGGTCCGACCCGCCCATGCCGGGAAAACCGATGGCGGCCACCTCGGCGCGTTTGCCATCCGTCCCCGTGATGGAGAAGGTCGCGGCGCGCGTGCCGGTGGAAGGCTCTTCACGCCAGCCGGCGGGCAGCTTGTCCCAGTGGACGTGCGGACGCGCTGAACCGCGCGCGGACTCGCGTGGGGCCGCAGCCTGCCCGGGCATCTCCTTCGGGACGCGATAGACGGTGATTTCTTCCTTTTGGCAGCCAGCGAGGAGCCAGCCCAGAGAGGCAAGCAGGACACAAGTCGGCGGGCGTTTAAGCGATGGCAAAGCGTAGCGTGTCACGAATCAAGCGAGTGTAACGGGCGCGCAGGCAGTTGCCAACCCAAGCGCACGGCCAGAGTAAGACCCCGGCCTCAAAGGGGATGTTCAGGAAACTTGGGCTTCAGCTCCAAAGGGCCATCCACAAAGCAAAAGACGCAAGGGGGAGAAAAACTCTCGCCTTTGCGTCTTTGCTGGAAAGCCGGGCTCAGCTCGCGTGCATGCCCAGCAGGAACATGATGTTGCTCGGGGTTTTCTTGAGCTTGTTCAGCAGCAGCTCCATGGCCTCGACGGGCGGCACGCCGGTGAGCGCACGGCGGAGCAGGACGACCTTGCTGTATTCGTCCGGGTGATAGAGCAGCTCCTCCTTGCGGGTGCCAGAGCGCTCGATGTTGATGGAGGGGAAGATGCGGCGATCCACGAGGCCGCGGTCCAGGTGCACCTCCATGTTGCCGGTGCCCTTGAATTCTTCGAAGATGACTTCATCCATGCGGCTGCCGGTGTCCACGAGGGCGGTGGCCATGATGGTGAGCGAGCCGCCTTCCTCGATGTTGCGCGCCGCGCCGAAGAAGCGCTTGGGCTTGTGCAGCGCGTTGGCATCGACGCCGCCGGAGAGAATCTTGCCGGAGTGCGGCTGCACGGTGTTGTAGGCGCGGGCGAGACGGGTGATGGAATCGAGCAGGATGACGACGTCCTTCTTGTGCTCGACGAGGCGGCGGGCCTTTTCGATGACCATCTCGGCGACCTGCACATGGCGCTCGGGCGGTTCATCAAAGGTGGAGGCGATGACTTCCGCCGGCTTGCATGAACGCTCCATGTCCGTGACTTCTTCAGGACGCTCATCAATGAGCAGGATGATCAGATAGCTCTCGGGGTTGTTCTTGATGAGGGCGTTGGCCAGCTTCTGCATCAGCACGGTCTTGCCGGTGCGGGGCGGGGCGACGATGAGGCCACGCGTGCCTTTGCCGATGGGGCAGACGAGGTCGAGCACGCGGGTGGACAGCTCGTCTGCGGCGGTTTCGAGGATGAAACGCTTGTTCGGGAAGAGTGGCGTGAGGTTGTCGAAGTGTGTCTTCTCCTTCGCCTTGTCCGGCTCCATGTGGTTGACGGACTCGACCTTGAGCAGGGCGAAGAATTTCTCCTTCTCCTTCGGCGGGCGAATCTGGCCGGCCACGAGGTCACCGGTCTGGAGGTCGAAGCGGCGGATCTGCGACGGCGAGACGTAAACATCCTCCGGGCAGGGGAGGTAGTTGAAAGCCTGCGAACGGAGGAAGCCGAAGCCCTCACTGAGAACTTCCAGCACGCCCTCGGCGAACAGGCCGCCGGCGCTCTCAGCATTCTTCTTGAGAATGGCGAAGATGACCTCCTGCTTGCGCAGGGTGCCGTAATTTTCCACGCCCATCTCCCGCGCCATCTTGTTAAGATCCGCGATGGAAAGGGCTTGCAGTGTGGAGATGGCCAGCGGTTCGCCTTTGAGTTCAGGCGCGGTGCGGGCAGGTTCCGGAGCGGGTGCGGGCCGGGGCTGTCTGGTCTTCGGCTGCTGCTTGGGCGCAGGTTTGGTGGTTTCAACCGCCGCAGTGACAGGCGCAGGCTCGGAGGCTTGAACTGCGACGGATTCCGGGCTCGCTGCTCCGGTGCCAGGCGAATACTCCACGACTTCCGCCGAGGTGGCGGTCACGACCGGCTCGTCGGCAAACATCGGATTGGCAGCCGACACGGGCGCCGTGGCTGCGGAATCGGCGGCGGGGATTTCAGGCTGCGCGTCAACCGGCACGGCGCGTTTAGTTTTGGCGGTCTTCGGCTTGGCAATGCGGGCCATGGTATTGGAGACTAGGTTAAAATTAGGGTCTGGCAAGTGAAGCCAGTTCGGCGAGTCGTCTTCGACTCCGTCCCCGAGAAAGGTGTTCAACTGAACACCAAGCTGCCGGGGAGCTCTACTGCTGGGGATTCACCCACTGGACAAAACAGTGGGAATCTTGCGGTTAATTCTGGCGGATACTTGGCGGAATCACGCGACCGGGTCAATGATTTTGATTCCGGTGGCCCACGCCATCTAAGCGCACAGCGAGTTGAAATGGTGCACACACACCGGCCTTCAAACGGGTTCTGAAATGATGGGCGGTGTGGCTTTGGCCGGCCTGTCAGATACAAAAAAACTGCCCCGGCACAAAGGCCGGGGCAGTTTTGACAATCAGCCCGAGGTTCGGGCCAAATTCACTCTCCAATTAGAGCGTGTGTCCGACGGTGGACTGCGAGCAGGCGGGGGCGGCGGAAACCGTCGCGCCAGCCGAGTAGGTGCCGCCGCCGGGGCAGGCAGGCAGGACGGAGCCCTTCATGTAAGCCAGGAGGGTGGCATCGGTCACGGCATAGGTGTCCGTGGCGACCTTCTTGTTTTCCAAGGCCCACTGCTGGACCGCGCCGTCAATCTGCTTCAGGTTCGCGATGCACGCGTTCTTCTGCGCCGTCGCCCGCGCCTTCACGAAGTTCGGAATCGCGATGGCGGCCAGCAACCCGATGATGGCGACCACGATCATGATTTCCACGAGCGTGAAGCCCGCT
>CAIPBN010000276.1 GCA_903863315.1 uncultured Verrucomicrobiota bacterium
GGCTTGGCCAAGAAGTTCCTCGCGGGCGAGTCGCTGTTCATCAACACGTTCACCAACGCCACCACCGGCCCGCGCCGCGTGACGCTCGTGCAGACCACGCCCGGCAACATGCGACAGGTGCAGCTCAACGGCGAGACGCTCTGCCTCCAGCCCGGTGCTTACATCGCCTCCACTTCCGGCCTTCAGCTCGGCCTCCGCTGGGCGGGCCTCGTCAGCGGCATCGCGCGCGAGGGTTTCTTCAAGCTCACCGTCACCGGCACCGGCACGCTCTGGTATGGCGCTTATGGCGAGATGCTGGAGCGGCAGGTCGAGGGCGAATACATCGTGGACACGAGCCATCTCGTCGCCTACGAGCCGCAGATGAAGCTCAAGCTGCAACTGGCCGGCGGCCTCTTCTCCAGCCTCTTCGGCGGCGAGGGCTTCGTCACGCGCGTCGAGGGCAAGGGGAAGATTGTGATTCAAACGCGGAGTCTCAGCGGGCTGGCGAACTGGCTTAATCCCCGAATCTGAGAAAAACCGATGCTTGATACTGGATGCTGGATGGACTGCCGAACCTCGACCACGACTAACCAACCGTGAGCTACAAGAATCTGGAAATCTGGCAGTTGGCGAAGGAAGCCGTCATCGGGGTGCATGAGATGACATTGAAGCAATTGCCGAAGTTCGAGATGTTCGAGGAGGGCAGCCAGATCCGGCGCTCGGTCAAATCCGTGCGTTCCAACATCGTCGAGGGCTACGGGCGGCGGCGTTACAAGGCGGAGTTCGAGAAGCATCTGGTCTATGCCCTTGGCTCCTGTGACGAAACCACCGACCACTTGGAAACATTGTTTGAGACCGGTTCACTCAAGGACAAACCGACTTGCGACCGACTTCACTCGCAACTCGAACTGCTCGGCAAGAAACTCAACCTCTTCCTTCAAAGCGTCGAACGCGGCCACCGCAGCAAGAAGTAAACATCCACTCACCGCGCATCCAGCATCAAGAATCCAGCATCCAGCATCTTCCCCCTCGCATGAACATCGAACTCCTCTCCCGCCCCGGCAACGCCGCCGCGCGCGTCGTGCTCGCGCCCGGTGAGAATCTCACCTCCGAGTCCGGCGCGATGATCGCCATGAGCGACACGCTCGCGCTCACCACCACCACCCACAAGCGCGAATCCGGCTCCCTCTTTGCCGCCGCCAAGCGCCTGCTGGCCGGCGAGTCACTCTTCCTCAACCACTTCACCGCCACGAGCGCGAACGGCGAAGTCTTCCTCGCCGCCACGCTCCCCGGCGACATGCTGCGCTACGATTTGCGCGGCGAGAATCTCATCGTGCAGTCCGGCTCGTTCGTCGCATGCGAGAGCAGTGTGAACGTGAATTTCGGCTGGCAGGGCTTCAAGTCGTTCTTCTCCGGCGAGAGCGTCTTCTGGCTGCAGCTCAGCGGCACCGGCCCGGTCATCATCTCCAGCTTCGGCGCGATTTATCCCATCGAGGTGGACGGCGAATACATCGTGGACACCGGCCACATCGTCGCGTTTCAGGAGACGCTCAACTTCACCGTCACCAAGGCCGGCGGGAGCTGGATGACCGCCATCCTCGGCGGCGAGGGCCTGGTCTGCCGGTTCTCCGGTCGCGGCACCGTCTGGTGCCAGAGCCACAACGCGAGCTCCTTCGGCCACGAACTCGGCCCCGAACTCAAGCCGCGCTGAATTCACCTTCACTCGAACCATCCCATGCAAATCCACATCTCCCGCGCCGGCTCCTCGGAAGGCCCCTTCCCCGTCGAGCAAGTCCGCCAGATGCTCGCGTCCGGCGAGTTGAAGCCCACCGACCACGTCTTCCACGAAGGCCTCACCAACTGGGTGATGGCCAGCCAGTCCCCCGCGCTGGCAACGCCCGGCGGCCCGCCGCCCCTCCCCGCCGCCGCAGCGGCCCCCGCCGGTTCCGGCCTGCTCACCGCCGGCTACAGCACGGACGCCCGCCGGGAGTTCGACTACACCGTCGAAGGCCGCCCCGACTTCGCCTTCCTCACCGTGCAGGTTCCTGCCAACCAGACCCTCAAGGTCGAGGCCTCCGCGATGGCGACCATGGACACGAACATGGAGATGAAGACCAAGATGCGCGGCGGCCTCGCGCGCCTGCTCACCGGCGAAAGCATCTTCGTCAACGAGTTCACCGCCGCCAACGCGCCCGGCAGCATCGGCATCGCGCCCGGCGCGCCCGGCGACCTGGAGCACGTCTATCTCGACGGTGACACGATCTTCCTCCAGAGCAGCGGCTTCGTCGCCAGCGGCATGGGCGTGACGCTCGACAGCAAATGGCAGGGCTTGAAAGGCTTCTTCACCGGCGAAGGCCTCTTCCTCATCAAGTGCTCCGGCAAGGGCGACCTTTGGTTCAACACCTACGGGGCGATGTTCTGCGTGAACGTCTCCGGCAGCTACGTCGTGGACACCGGCCACATCGTCGCCTTCACCGACGGCCTGCAATACGAGGTCGGCCGCATCGGTGGCTACAAGTCGCTCTTCTTCTCCGGCGAAGGCTTCGTCTGCCGCTTCCGTGGGCAGGGCAAGGTGTGGATTCAGACGCGCAAGCTCGGTGCGTTCGCGAGCTGGGTCTGGCCCTTCCGCCCAGTCGAACGGAGCAACTGATGGCCTTGGCGGAAGCGTTGGAAATGCAGCTCGCCGCCTTCCGCGCCACCGCAGCGAACCTCCTCTCCGCCCTCGTTGCCGAACTAACCGCCGCATGAGACCTGTTACCAGACTAGGCTTCGCCGAGCTCCCCGAAGACCAACAGAAGGCGATGCTCAATGAGCACATTCCGTATCGCCTGTCTTTGCTCCGTGATGTAAACCGGCCACCGTCGATTCAACCAAGCCAACAGACCAATCAAGCGTTCGAGGCGGGAGTGGTTTCTGGGCGAATCCTGCTCTCTTTCCTCGGCATCGGTTGTGATCGGTCCTCTGCATTGAAAGCAGATCAAAAGCACGATGCTAAGGATGACAAGACCGACGATGTGAAAGCACCTGATGTTGGCGGGCAGTTTGTCGAACTCGGAAATTTGTCCCAAAGCGACAAAGCTCCCCTCGCAGACTTCATCCGCGGCGCGCATAAAGCGTGCGCGCATTTCACCATCGGCTCTGACCACCAACTGAACCTTGAGACCTACGCCAAAGCGGGACCGATCATCTTTCGCTTGATGGCTGAGTGCTTTCCAAACAACGCCCGATCGTGGCCAAAGTGGATCAGCTGATGGCCTTGGCGGACGCGTTGGAAACGCAGCTCGCCGCTTCCCGCGCCCTCGTCGCGAACCTCCTCTCCGCCCTCGTCGCCGAACTCACTGCTTGTGGTCACGCTGGCGGATCAGCACGATCTTGGAAAAAGCTGAACTCATGAACACCACCGCATCAACAAACTCTTCGCCTCACCTGCTCTCCCCCTTTGATCTGCGCGGGCTGCCGCTGCGCAACCGGGTGGTGATGGCTCCCTTGACCCGCGCGCGCGCCGGGCGTGAACGGGTGCCGAACGACCTGATGGTGGAGTATTACACGCAGCGCGCCTCGGCGGGGCTGATCATCGCGGAGGCGACGACGATTTCCGAACAGGGTTTCGGCTGGGTGGATTCCCCGGGCATTTACAATGATGCCCAGGTGGCGGGCTGGAAGAAAATCACAGCGGCGCTTCGCGCCCGTGGCACACCGTTCTTTCTCCAGCTCTGGCATTGCGGGCGTGCGTCGCACAGCAGCTTTCACGGCGGGCAGCCGGCGGTGTCGGCCTCGGCCATCAAGATCAATGGCGACTACATCCACACGCCCATCGGCAAGCAGCCTTACGAGACGCCGCGCGCCCTGGAGACGGCGGAAGTTTCGGCGGTGGTGGAGGATTACCGGCAGGCAGCGGAGCGGGCCAAGGCCGCCGGTTTCGACGGCGTGGAGATCCACGCGGCCAACGGCTACCTGATCAACCAGTTCCTCGACTCCAAGACCAATCACCGGACGGACCGCTACGGTGGAAGCGTGGAGAACCGCTATCGCTTCCTGAAGGAAATCGTGGAGGCGATTCTCACCGTCTGGCCAGCCAACCGGGTGGCGGTGCGCCTGTCGCCCAATGGAATCTTCAACGACATGGGCGCGCCGGACTTCCGGGAGACATTCACCTATGCCGCCGCGCAGTTGAACGCCTACGGACTGGCCTTCCTGCACGTGGTGGACGGCTTGGCGTTTGGATTTCACGAACAGGGCCAGCCGATGACGCTGCCGGAATTTCGCGCGGTGTTCTCGGGGCCGCTGATGGGCAACTGCGGCTACACGCGGGAAACGGCGGAGGCAGCGGTCGCCTCCGGCCAGGCAGACCTCATTGCGTTCGGGCGTCCTTACCTGAGCAATCCCGATCTCGTGGAGCGCTTCACGCACGGCTGGGAGTTGAATCCGCCCGCAGACATGAAGGTGTGGTCAGCCCCGACAGCGGAGGGTTACACCGACTTCCCCTTCCATCCTCGGACCTGAACAATGAGCTGCCGGCAGGATGCGCCTCACGGAACAATGCCGGATTGTGGCCAAAGTGGAGCAACAGATGGCCTTGGTGGACGCGTTGGAAGCGCGGCTCGCCGCCTCCCGTGCCACCGCCGCGAACCTCCTCAATCAAGCAGCACGGCGTTCACGCCGATTCGCCGTGCGTAACACTTGATGCGCGGGGTTCCGCTGTTACGCTCACGCGCATGTTGAAACTTGAAGACCTGACGCTGCGGCTCCATCCCTCCGACAACGTCGTCGTGGTAAAACGCCCGCTCAAAGCGGGGGTGGAGCTGGAGGCGGGCTCGTTCCGCTTCACGAGCGCCAAGGGCATCCCGCCCGGACACAAGCTGGCGGTGACGGAGATTCCGGCCGGCGAACGGGTGATCAAATACGGCCAGACCATTGGCTTTGCCACGCAGCGCATCGCCCCCGGCGAGCACGTCCACACGCACAACGTGGAGCTGGGCGCGTTCGGCCGCGACTACGCCTTCGGCGCGGATGTGCGCCCGGTGGCTTATCATCCCGCCGCGCAGATGCGGCAGTTTCAAGGTTACGCCCGCCCGGGTGGCAAGGCCGGCACCCGCAATTACATCGCGGTGATTTCCAGCGTGAACTGCTCGGCCGGTGTCTCGCGCTACGTGGCGGACAGGTTCCGCGGACCGGACTTTCAACGGGACTTCCCGGGCATTGATGGCGTGGTGCCCTTCACCCACAAGATCGGCTGCGGCATCCAGCCGGGCGAGCCGTTGCAGCTCCTCCAGCGCGTCACCGCCGGCATCGCACGGCATCCGAACATCGCGGGCTACGTGATGATCGGTTTGGGCTGCGAGGTGAATCAGGTGCATCTGGTGGCGGAGGCGCACAAGCTCTCGCAACCATTGGCGGGCGAGCAGCCGCCGACCTTCCTCACGATTCAAAACTCCGGCGGCGTGCGCAAAACCGTCGAAGCCGCCGCCGCCGCCGTGGCGAAGCTGCTGCCGGCGGCGAACGCGATGCGGCGCACGGCCCAGCCGATTTCCAAGCTCATGCTGGCCGAAAACTGCGGTGGTTCCGACGGCAACAGTGGCATCACCGCCAATCCCGCGCTGGGCGTTGCCTCCGACGAGCTGGTGCGCTACGGCGGCACCAGTGTGCTCGCGGAGACCCCGGAGATTTACGGAGCGGAGCACCTGCTCACACGGCGTGCGGTGTCGCCGCAGGTCGGCCAGAAGATCGTGGACCTCATCCACTGGTGGGAAGGCTACGCCCGGGCCAACGGCGGCTCGATCGACAACAATCCCAGCTACGGCAACAAGGAAGGCGGACTCACGACCATTTACGAGAAGAGCCTCGGCGCGGTGGCCAAGGGCGGGCAGTCGCCGCTCGCCGCGGTTTACGCCTATGCCGAGGAGATCAACACGCCCGGCTTCGGCTTCATGGACACGCCCGGCTACGATCCCGTGAGCATGACCGGCCTGGTCAGCGGCGGCTGCAACGTCGGCGTCTTCACCACCGGGCGCGGGAGCGTCTATGGCTGCAAGCCCGCGCCGTGCATCAAGGTCGCGACCAACACGGCGATCTACAACCACATGCTGGAGGACATGGACATCAACGCCGGCACCATCCTCGACGGCACGGAGACAGTGGAACAGGTGGGGATGCGGATCTTCGAGGAAATCATCGCCGTGGCCAGCGGCAAGAAGACCAAGAGCGAGCTCGCCGGCCTGGGCGATGATGA
>CAIPBN010000277.1 GCA_903863315.1 uncultured Verrucomicrobiota bacterium
ACGACGGCGGCGATGGCGAGGAACTGCATCACGCGTGGCTTGGGCAGCTCGCTGCCGACGAGCCGTCCGCACATCACACCGAACAGGATGGTGGCGGTGGCGGGAATCGCGTTCAGCCCCACGTAGAAGCCGCTGTAGTTGCGGCCCACCATCCACAGGTCGAAGGTCGAGCCGAGGTTCTTGTTGCCCATCACCCACGCGCCGGCGGGGTCGTTGCCGGGAAAGAGCATCCACGCAGCGGTGTAGCCGAGGAGGATGAGCGCGGCGGCGATGCCTTGGGTCCAGTAGCTGCGGCCCAGCAGCAGGAACGCGAGGACATAGCCGACCGCGATTTGCTGAAGCACGCGCATGAAGCCGATGGTGAAGGCGTTGCCCGTCACGCAGTCGAGGAACAGGCCGACGAGGCAGAGGTTCAGCGCGCGCAGGCAGGCGTGACGGAACAGGAGCCCCCACGAGTCTCCGGCGGCCTGGCGCTTGGCGAATGCAAAGGGCATCGCGACGCCGACCATGAACATGAACCCGGGTTGGATGAGGTCCCAGAAGACGCAGCCTTCCCACTTCACATGGTCCACCTGCGCGGCGAGCCAGCCCCAGTTCGGGTCGTTCTTGAAGGTGGCGAAGCCGAGGCCGTTGCAGATGAGCAAGGCCATGATGAGGCCGCGATAGGCGTCGAGGGAGAGCAAGCGCTCGGTGAGCTTGCCCGGCGCGACGGGCGCGCTGGTGGTCGGACGCGCGGGCGGTGGGTTGGTGCGGTCGAGGGAGGAGGGTTCTTGAAGCGCGGTGCTCATGGATGCGGCTATGGACGCAGGCGGGGCAAGGAAGTTCAAGTGGCGATGTCGGCCGGCGGGAACAGGTCCAGTGCGGTTTGGCTTCCGCCAAGTTCCGCGTGGAGAAATCCCTTCGAGCCGGGTGCGGCTTCGGCTACGCTGGCCGTGTCGTTGAGACAACGGCTTCCTTGCCATGAACACGAAACTCCCCGGCTCCTCCAACACTGATAATTCGCATGTCACCCGCTGGGTCGAGGAAATCGCCCAGCTCTGCCAGCCGGATGCGATTCACTGGTGCGACGGCTCGGCGGAGGAAAAGCAAACGCTCACCGCCGAGGCGGTGGCGCGCGGCATCCTCATCCCGCTCGACCAGAAGAAGTGGCCCGGCTGCCACTATCATCGTTCGAACCCGAACGACGTGGCGCGCGTGGAGCAATGCACCTTCATCTGCACGCCCACGGCGGAGGAAGCTGGCCCGACGAACAACTGGGCCGCGCCCGCCGAGATGCACGCCAAGCTGCGCGGCCTCCTCGCCGGCGCGATGCGCGGGCGCACCATGTATGTGGTGCCGTTCCTCATGGGGCCGCCCGGCTCGCCGCTCGCGCGCGTGGGTGTGGAGTTGACTGACTCCATCTACGTCGTCCTGAGCATGGGCATCATGACGCGGATGGGGCGTGTCGCGTGGGAGCAACTCGGCGCGGGCGAGGAGTTCACGCATGGCATCCACTCGATGCTCGATGTGAATCCGGAGCGCCGCTACATCGCGCACTTCCCCAAAGAAAACACGCTCATCTCCGTCGGCTCGAACTACGGCGGCAACGTGCTGCTCGGCAAGAAATGCATGGCGTTGCGGCTCGCGTCGCATTGGGGCCGCGACGAGGGCTGGCTCGCGGAAC
>CAIPBN010000278.1 GCA_903863315.1 uncultured Verrucomicrobiota bacterium
CGTCACCGACAGCGGGAAGAACGACTTGTAATCGCGGTCGAAGGCGAGGCGGTCGAATGTCTTCTGCTGAAACAGTTTTCCGCAAAGCAGGAAGAAAATCAGGCCGCAGAGCGAGTCGAAGTAGCCTTCACCACGCCCACTGGCCACTTCCCACACACTCTGCGCAGAGATGGCCACGATGCCCGCAGCGATGGGCACATCAATGTTAAGCAACCGCTGCCGTAGGCTGGCCCACGCGGAGCGGTAGTAGTCCGCCGCGCTGAAGGTCACGACCGGCACGGCGAGCAGCAGGTTCAGCCAACCAATGAAGACCTTGAGCTGCGGTCCGGTGAAGGCATCGAGGCCGAAGTAGCCGGTGATGGCGAAGAACATCGCGTTGCCGAAGGCGAAGCCCGCAACGCCGAGTTGCAGCCACAGCCGGCGCGCGGCGGGATTGGCGGGCTTTGTTTCAAGGTCAGATAATTTGAGTTCCGGCTCGTAGCCCAGCGAGGTGAGCAATGCGGCGATCCCACTGAGCTTCACCTGCGCCGGGTCGAAGGCGATGGCGGCCTCCTTGCGGGCGAAGTTGACCTGCGACTGGCCGACGCCGGGCTGGAGACGAAAGAGATTCTCCAACAGCCACACGCAGGCGATGCAATGGATGGCTGGAAGTTGAAAGGTGACGCGGGTCAGCTTCACGTCCGAGAAATCCACCAGCTGTGCGCGCACCGCCGGTTCGTCGAGAAAGGCGAACCGATTCGCCGTCGGTGTTTGTGCCACGCGGATGCCGGGCTGGCTGGCCAGCTGGTAGAAGTCGGTCAGGCCGTTTTCGGCGAGCAGCTCGAACACCGTCAAGCAGCCGGCGCAGCAAAAGACTTTTTCCGCACGCGGGAAGGCCGCGCCACCGCAGGACGCACCGCAATGATAGCAGGTCACCATGCCAAGGCTTTCGCTTGGTTTGGCTGGGAGCTGGGCTGCTGCCAATGAGCTCACGTTTGGTGGCCGTTGTTGGGGGGGCAGGGGGGCTGGATTTCCCTTGCCGGCGACAGAGTGGAGGAGAGACAGGAACGACGCTTTTCGGTAATTGCCCAAGAGCAGCCGGATTTTGCCAAGCCGCCCACAATGTTGGTTCATCCCGAGTCGGGGTGGCCCCTAGCCGACTATCGGGGTGCCAGCCCGATACCGTGCCCCGCGCCCGCGCGTAGGGTGGAGCCATGAAAACAAACACGTTCACAGCCACGAACGAAGGACAGCGCAGCAAGGTCATCTCCGTGCGGTTCGCCACGGAAGCCCCCGTGTGCATCGTCGTGCGCCAGCAAGCGCCCGTGCTCGCCTGGGTGCCGCGCAAGCCGGCGGTCACCCGTCATGCGCCGCGCCCGACGCTGACGCTGATGGTTGCCTTGCTCGTGGCCGTCCTCGGCACGGTGTTTGTGAAGCCGGCTTCGGCGGCGGTGGCCGGGGCCTCGACGGATCTGGCGGTGCTGGTGGTGAGCGCGACCACCAATGACGCGGCGCTGCCGGCCATCCGGCAGGCCCTCGACTTCCTGGGCACGCCTTACAACGTCCACGTCGCCTCCGCCCAGCCCGGCACCCTCACCGCTGACCGGCTCGCCAGCGGCACCCGCGGCTTCTACTCCTCCGTCATGCTCACCGACGCGGCCCTGGCCTACAGCCCCGACGGCACCACCTGGACCTCGGCCTTGA
>CAIPBN010000279.1 GCA_903863315.1 uncultured Verrucomicrobiota bacterium
GCGCGTCGCGCGTCAGCACGATGCGGTCGCCGTCCACGGTGAGGCAGCCCCAGTCCTTGAGCAGCGCGAGCGGCGCGGCGAAGTGTTCCAACGGGTCGGTGCCGAACTTCGCTTTGAAGCTAGCGCGGCTGTTCGAGCCGAGCTTGAGCATCAGCATGAACTCGCGGATGTAGCGCTCGTCCGGCTTCGTCGGATAGGCGCGGAAGATGGGCAACTCGCCCGCATTCACCTTCGTGAGATACGGGTCGAAGTCCGCCTGGTTTTGGTAGTGAACGCCGTTGATGTGGCCAAAGCTCGCGACGCCGACCGACAGCAAATCCGCGCCGGAGAAGAGACCTTCACGATAGAGGAACTTCACCTTCGCCGGGTCGCGCACGACGGTGCTGGTGCTGTTGACCGCGTAGCCGACTTTCTCGAACTCGCGGAAGGCGTAGTCCACCCAGCGACGCTTGGTCTCCCAGTCGGCCACGGGCGCGACGAGTTTGCCCTGCGCCTTCATCTGCTGGTAGATGCCGGTGTTATAGGGCACTTCCATCTGATAAATCGTGAGCGAGTCGGGCTGGAGCGCGAGTGCCTTGGCAACGGCTTCCTTCCACTTGTCCTCGGTCTCCTCGACCATGCCGGCGATGAGGTCGATGTTGATTTGCGGGAAGCCGATTTCGCGCGCATAGGCGTAGGCGCGGGCGATTTCCTTGGAGCGATGCGCGCGGCCGTTGATTTCGAGGATGTGGTCGTCGAAGTGCTCGATGCCCAGCGAGAGGCGCGTGACGCCCAGCTCGCGGATGGCGCGGAGCTTGTGGTCCGTGAGCGTGCCCGGCTCGGCCTCGAAGGTGATTTCCTCCGCGTCGTCCCACGGCAACAGCCGCTTCATGCCGTCGGTCAATTGCTTGAGCTGGTCGGGGCTGAGGTAGCTGGGCGTGCCGCCGCCGAAGTAGATGAACTTCGGCTTGCGCCCGCCGACAAACGGCTTGCCCGCGTAGAGCGCGAACTCCTTCAACACGGCTTCGATGTAGCCCTTGATTTCGGAGGAATCCTTGTCGGTATAGACCTTGAAGTAGCAGAAGTGGCAGCGCTTCCGGCAGAAGGGGATGTGCGTGTAAAGCCCCAGCGGCACGCCCGGTCGTGGCGGCTGCGCGATGGCCGCGTGCAGCTCTGGCACGAACTCCGGCTTCCAGAAGTTGAACGGCGGGTAGTTCGTGATGAAGTAGCTGCCAGCGGTGGTCTCCTTCTGGAGCGGCGGCGCGGCGGGTTTGGCACCGAGTGGAAGGGGGGCGATGGTGATGGTGCTCATGGCGTAGGTCGAATGCTACTTGGCTGCCTTGGTCCCGAAACAATACACGCTCCCGTCCTCGCTGCCGATGACCACCTTGCCATCAGACACGGCGGGCGACGCGGTGAGGCCCTGGCCGATTTCGTAGCTCCACAGTTCTTTGCCGTCGGCCAGCGCGAGCAGGTAGAGGCGGCCGTCCTCGGAGCCGAAGATGACCTTGCCGTCGCAGATGACCGGGGAGCTGTCCACCTTGCCGCGCGTGGAGAAAGTCCAGATGGCCTCGCCGTCCTTGATGCGCAGGCAGTGGACGCGTTTGTCGCGCCCGCCGATGACGAGCCGGTCGCCGAGCACAGCGGGCGAGGAAACGTAGGCGAAGGCACGGTCACGGTAGTTCCAAAGATTCGTGCCCTTGGCCACGTCCACGCAGAAGACCTGGTTCTCAAAGTGCCCGCCATAGACGCGGCCATCCGCGACCGCCACGGAGCCGAGCACCGGCGCACCAACTTCGAGTTCCTTCACCTTGGTGCCGTTGGTCAGCGCGACGATGTGCAGCAGCGCGTCGCAGCCGCCGAGCGCGGTCTGGCCGGCAAATACGGCGGGCGTGCCGTTGATGCCGTTGCCGGTTTCATAGACCCAGTTGGATTTTCCAGTCGCGGCGTCGAGGCAGTAGAGCTTCGCGTCGTGGTTGCCGAAGACAACGTTCCAGTCTTTGCCGTTGGGGGCGCGGACGAGGTTGGGCGCGCCGGGCATCTTGTCGCCGATGACGTGTTTCCAGACCTGCTTCCCGGTCTTCGCATCGAGCGCGTAGAACATCGGCTCATCCGAGCCGAACAAAACCCGGCCCTCATGCACGAGCGGCGAGGACTCGACGTTGCCGCCGGTCTTGAAGGCCCAGTTCGTCTTCCCCGTGGCCAAGGCAAGCGAGTAGAGAAAGCCGTCGCCCGAACCGACGAAAACGTTTCCGCCCACGATGGCGGCGGAAGACTTCACAGGCCCGCCGGTCTTGAAGCTCCAGAGCAGTTCCAGCTTGTCGGCTAGTTTGCCCTCGGCGACGCCGCGCAACTCCGGCCCGCCGCGAAACTGCGGCCAGTCGGCGGCGAAGGCCGTGGGCGCGGCGGCGATTGCCAGGAAGAGCGAAAGGAGAAGCGTCTTTTTCATGGCCTATGGCTTTGCGAAGCATCAGCCAGCGGGCAGAGTTTGGCAATCGGTTATTACCTACACGTAATAGTTTTGGTGAAGCTGCTCAAGTGTGGAACAAAGGGAGGGATGAATCGTATGCGCCCCGACCTCTTTCTCTTCCCGATGAACGGGGACGAGCTACCGTGGCTACTTGGAAACGATGTCCAGCAGCTCAATCTCGAAGACGAGCACCTCGTTCGGCCCAATCGCCGGCGGGCTGCCGCGCTCGCCGTAGGCGAGATGATGAGGGATGACGAGCTGCCACTTGCTGCCCACGGGCATGAGCAGCAGCGCCTCGGTCCAGCCGGCAATGACGCCAGTGACATCGAACGTGGCCGGCAGGTTCTTGTCAAAGGAGCTGTCGAAAACGCCGCCGGGCTGGAGGGTTTTCTTGTCCACCGCTCGCCCGGTGTAATGGACGGTCACCTTGTCCTTCAACGTTGGGCGTTTCCCCGTCCCCGCGCGGAGCACCTTGTATTGGAGGCCGCTGGGGCGTTCGACCACGTCAGCCTGCTGCTTGTGCTTGGCGAGGAATTCCTTGCCGGCCTTGAGGTTGATCTCGGCGGCCGGCGCAGCCGCAACCACCGGCGGGGCCAAAGGCACGCGCGGCTGGGTCACCATATTGGTGCCGGAAGCCGGAGCCTGGGCCACCAGCCACGGGGCATCCTTGGGCACCGGGAGACTGAGTGCGGTGAGCAATTGCAGGCGCAACTGCGGGCTCCAGCCTTCACCCACCGGGGCCTGGATGATCCGGTCCAAAACCAGTTGCCGGAGCTTGGGCAAGGGGGGCAAATCCACGCGACCGCGCTCGGAGCGTTCCACCTTCTTTTCGTAGGCGGCGGCGATCTGCTGGATGAGCCGGAGGTAACCGGCGGCACGGTCATCCTGCCCGATCGCGAGCTCATAGAGGTGGCGGGTGAACATGCCCTCGATGGCCCCCTGTATCTTGTCCTTGCCCAGGTCGATGATCTCCTTGTAGCGGTCCAGCACAAACTCGGTGACGGTCTGGCCGGGCCGGGTGTAGCGGTTGGGGTATTTCTTCGCGAGGTAGTCGTGCCACCGAGCGGCATCCTGCTCCCGGTTATGAACGTAGAGGTCCGAGATGGCCTGCTTGAGGAAATTGCCGTGGGCGTTTTTGACGTTTTCGATGCTGTCGAGGGCTTCCCCAAGCATCTGTTCGTAACCTTCATTCGCCATTGGAATCGCGGCTAGGTTGGGGCCGAACTCGAAGTATTTGTCCACGGGGTTGGTGATGAGCCGGCCGCGCTGGGCGGCAAGCTGCATGGACTGGTAAATGACCCGGCGCAGAGTGATAAGCTGCTCGGGCTTGGAATTCTGCAAGCCAAGGTATGCCCAGTAAATCGCGTGGGTCTCCGGCAAACGCCACTCCAGCGGGCCGTAGCGCTGGTCCACTTCCCGCGCGGTCTTGGCATCCATCTTGTAGCGTTCGCGGAGGAGCTTCGCGCGTGCCTTGGCCTCGTCGGTCTGCGGGTTGGTCAGCGACTCCCAGTCGGGGGCCTTGTCCCCGAACACATCGGACATCTGGCGCGCCCACTCACGCTTGTAGGTCATATGGGCGTTGTCGAGGTTCGCGCCCATCTTGTGCTGGAAGTGCCACGCCAGCTCGCGGTAGATGAGCGTCTCGTTCGGATTGTATTTCAGCGCCTCGTCCCGCAGCAGCTCAATGCCCCGGTTCACCCAGAACCACCGGTCATTCGGGTCAGGGAACTTGACCGAGATGTTGTAGGAGAGGTTCCACGCCTGATGCACCCAGACCGCGACGAAGTGCGGCTGCATTTTCGTGATCCAGTCGGAGAGCTGGACCATCTCGAAGTATTTCTCGTCCTGCTGAAGATCATTGAGGCGGATCCAGAGGGCGTTGGAAATCAGTCCGCGAAAGCCCCCCAGGGCGACGGCGGTGAAAGCCATCGCCGGCGGCATGCTATCGATGGCCTCCACGCGGGTGAGCTTGAGCCGGTTGCGCTCGGCCGTCAGCCCACGCTGGGCAAAATGCACTCCCCCGAGCAGCGCGAACGCGAGCAAGGCCAGCAGCGGCTTGTAGAAACGGCGATTGCTCATATCAGCCGCGGCCTTGCACGGTGGCCAGCTCCCGCCGCTGGAAAATGATCATGCCCACCACGGCAAAAAAACCGCCGATGAGGCCCCAGATTTGGAACAGCGCGGTGGCCAGGGTGGTCCACGAGACGCTGCGCCCGGTGCTCAAGGCATCGATCGGCGAGAACGAGTTGACCATCGTCAAAATCTCATTTGCCCCTTTGAAAATCGGCACCATGACGAAGTCCACCGCGCCCAGCATCCCCTCCTTCGCGCCGGTGTCGTGGTTCGTGGCTCCGAAGGTGCCATCCTGCACCACCGTGGCGATCGTGCCGCTGCTCAGGCCAACGATGAGCACAGTGATGGAGAAAAAAGCGGCAACGGGAAATGACAGGTAGCTGGCCCCCGCCAGCCCGACTGCGGCCAGCAATCCCAGCCAGATGAAGATGATGCCCGCCCCACGCGTAAAGTTCAGCCCAAAGCCGCCTTCGTGATAGAGCACCTCCAGCCCATCCACCAAGTCGAACAACAAGGCCGCTTGGTTGGGATTGCCGAACGTGATGTAGAGTTTGCCATCCTGGTCGATCAAGTTGGCATATCCGCCGTTCCTGACCGGCTCGGAAACCGGGTTGCCCTTTTCATCCAGCAGGTTGATGCCAAACTCATGGAACGTATCGGTCGTCAGCGGCCGGCTGATGCGGATGCGCTTGTCGGATTTGGGCGGACCGATCTCCCACATCGTGCCGTAAGTCTCGGGCTTGGTGCTGTATTGCGAACTGCGGAACTTGATCCGGAGGTAAATGGGCGTGTTCACCAACTGACGATGGGCCAGCCCGGTGTCAATGACCCAAGTGCGCCCCATGCGCGACGGCACCACTTGAAACTGCGCCTTGAGCATCTCCTTCACGTCCTTTCTGACCGTGGCGAGATCCGCACCTGTGGCACTGGGGCCGAGCTCCTTGAGCCGCGCCTTCAGCAATTCCTCCACCTTGGCGTCCAGATCCGGCGGGGGCTGCTTGAGCGAGCCACGCGCGAGCAGCAGCTCGTTCTTGAGAATCGCCTGCTGCTTGTCCGGCAGGCTCGCAGCGCGCCACTGGATCAGGAAAAAAATCGCGAGCCCGGAAAGCCCCAGCAGGACGAAGTTCAACGCCATGATGCCCAGCCATTTGCCCAGCCAGATACGCCAGCGGGCGATGGGCTTGACCGCCACCATCTGCATCGAGCAGTCCTCCACATCGCGCGCGAGCGTGCCCGTGGACAGCCACAACGTCACCAGGCCGAGAATCGCCGTGATGGCACTGAGACAGTAGGTGATGACGATCTGCACCAGCCCGCGCGCGGTGCCATCATGCTTGAGCACGAGCGGCAGGCCGACCACCACCACGAGGAGCAGCACCGCGAGCACTGGCAGGAGCCGGTAGCGCACCACGGCCTTGATGGTGAGCTGGGCCACGGCAAGAAGCTGCTGCCACGAGGCTGGCAGGCTGAACGCCGCCGGCACGGTGCCCAAGCGCCACTCCGCCGGAATCGCCTCGCCCACCGCCTTGAATTTGGCGACCGCATCGGCCGGCGAACTCGCAGGAACCAGCCCGAGATAAAGAAAGCCACGCTCCTGCAAGCTGCGGGTCAGAAAGTAATTGCCCTGCGACCCAAACCAAGCTTGCAACCCCACGCCAACCGCCAGCAGCAAGGCCGGATTCTCGGCGAACAACTTCATCACCGTCACGGCCAGGGCGGCATGCACCGCCAGCAACAGAACTCCCGGAATCCATAAATGCCGTGCCAGCGCCCAGCCCCAGCCCAACAGCGCCGCCGGCCAGGAGAAGCCGTGCTTCACAGCGGCCAACCCCTGGTGCGGGTGCTTCAGGATTTCAAAGTGGGCGGACATGGCGGACTACTTCGGCTTGCCCAGCAGGCTCGCGAGCTTTTCGTTCGCTTTCGCCTCGTCGAGGACTGGCTTCGCGGCAGCTTCGACCTTTGGCTCCGGCGCGGTAGGTGTCGGAGCGGCGAGGGCGGCCAGCTTCTTGTGGGCCTCGACTTCTGCCGCCGTCGGGACCACGACGACGGGCGACGGCGTTTCCGCCACGGGTGCGGCGGCGACGAGGCGGTCGAGCACGCGCGCCTGCTGTTGCGCGCTGGCTTCCGCGCCACCGCGCAGATACTCGGCCACCTGACTGCCAGAGGTCGCGCCAGACGTGGACTGCTCGCTCGCCCGCGCGCGGTTCACCACGCCGAGGAAGTAGCTCTCCAGATTCTGCGTCGGGTTATCGAGCTGGATGCGGTCGGCGGCGACATCGCGGCGGATGGTGCTGAGGATGTTCTCCATCGCTTCGCGCGGCAACGCGGGGAACGTGACGCGGACGGAACTGCGCTCGGTGAGCAGTTCCTTGAGCGTGCCGTCGGCCTGAATCTTGCCGCCGTAGTAAATCACCACGCGGTCGCACACATCCTCCACGTCGCTGAGGAGATGGCTGCTGAGAATGACCGTCTTGCCCCGGTTCTTGAGCGCGAGGATGACGTCCTTCACTTCGCGGCAGCCGAGCGGGTCAAGGCCGGCGGTCGGCTCGTCGAGGATGACGAGGTCGGGGTCGTTGATAAGCGCCTGCGCGAGGCCGATGCGGCGCTGCATGCCCTTGGAGAACTCGCCCACGGTGCGGCTGCGGACCTGGTTGAGGCCGACCATTTCGAGGAGCTGCTCGGTGCGCTGGTCGCGCTGGCCGGGCGGGAGCTGGAAGAGGTTGCCGAAGAAGTCGAGCGTCTCGCGGGAGTCGAGATACTTGTAGAGGTAACTCTCCTCGGGCAGGTAGCCGATGCGCGCCTTGGTCTTCACGTGGCGCGGCGAGTGGCCGAAAATCTCGATGTGGCCCTTGGTCGGGTAGAGCAGGCCCAGCAGCATCTTGATGGTGGTGGACTTGCCGGAGCCGTTGGGACCGAGCA
>CAIPBN010000280.1 GCA_903863315.1 uncultured Verrucomicrobiota bacterium
CGTCATCCACCGTCACACCCCAGCCGCCGGGAAGTGACTGGCTTTGCCGCACCGGCCAAGGCTTCCAGATGTCAAAGAGGCGGAAGGCTGCGAAGATGACTACGACGCCAAGCCAGTTGTTTCCGCTGAAGAAGTAGCCGGCATCCGGCATCCGCCAGCTGCTGTTGTTCGCTACACTCAGCACCCACGCTCCGAAGCACAGCGGCACGGCGATGATTTCATCCAGGACCACGGAGCCCGGGTCCCGCTCGCCCAACGCCTTCTCCGCCTCACCGCAAATCCATGCGCAGAGCGGAATGCTGAGCAGGATTCCCCCGAAGAAGGCCCACAGCGAACCGGTTGCGAGCAGACCGGCAAACCAAACGAGGCCGACGATTGAACCCCAAGTTCCCGGCCCGGGCTTGAGCCGGCCGGAGCCAAAACCTTGGGCCACCCACACAACGGAGCTCAGCCCGCTCACATGTCGTCCAGATAGATTTGGCGGTTCTTCCACAGGTAAATCACCCCGGAGCTGAACGTGAGGAGAACGGTCACCCACAAGGCCAGATGCGCGAACCACGGCAGCAGCAGTCCAAAAGCATCGCGCAGCCACGGCCACCACTCCACGTGCGCATCCAGCACCAGCAGCGCGATGATGGCGGTGATCTGCGAGATGGTCTTGTGCTTCCCATAGCGCTCGGCGGCCATCGTGACGCCCTTGGAGGCCGCCAGCAGGCGCAGTCCGGTGATGGCTAGTTCGCGTGCGACGATGATCACCGCCATCCAGGCCTCGACGTGAACGGCTGGCAGCGCGCCGCCCGTGCCGGGGTCGAACCGCCCGCGCTCGACTAGCGCGATGAAGGCCGAGCAGGTGAGAATTTTGTCGGCCAGCGGATCCATGAGGATGCCGAAGCTGGTAATAAGTTTGCGCTCACGGGCGATCTTGCCGTCGAAGTAGTCCGTCAGCCCCGCGATGCTGAAGAGGACCAGCGCGATGGTGTCATTGACCGGCGAGCGCGAGAACAGCGCCACGAGGAACAGGCCCGTGAACACGAAGCGCGAAACGGTGAGTTTGTTGGGAAGGTTCAAGAACGCTGATGCAGCTTACGTGTTACGCATTACGTTTTACGCCGGCCAAAGGGTTTCGGGAAACGTAAAACGTAATGCGTAACAAGCCCGGCAGGTCACGCCGGTTCGGCAATCAGGTCGTAGTCCGTGTGGCCAATGACCTTCACGCGAGCGAAGCGCCCGATGGTCAGCTTGCCGCGCACATAGACGCGACCGTCAATGTCCGGCGCGTCGGCTTCGCCACGGGCGACGAAGTAGCGGCCTTTGAGTTGGGCGGCGTGTCCGTCAGTTTCGCGAATCAGGCCGTGCTCCCAAGAGCTGATTTTTGCGGCCTGAAGTTCCTTCGCAGAGGCTTCGCCCTCAACCAGCACTTTGAGCGTGCGACCCATGAAGCCTTCTGCGACCGCGCGGGCGACTTCGTGCTGCGCGGCCATCGCCAGCTCGCGGCGGCGTTGCTTCATCTTATCGGTGAGCTGGCTGGTCATCTTGCCGGCGATGGTGCCGTCCTCCCGCGAGTAGGCGAAGATGCCGAGGCGCTCGAACCTCGTCTCCCGGATGAAGTCC
Organism: uncultured Verrucomicrobiota bacterium; assembly: GCA_903863315.1. Classification (GTDB taxonomy): domain Bacteria; phylum Verrucomicrobiota; class Verrucomicrobiia; order Limisphaerales; family SXTU01; genus SXTU01. The sequence continues at coordinate 1,612 of CAIPBN010000280.1, forward strand.
AGCAGCGTGTCGAAGGCCGCCGCCGACTCGCCGGGGAAGCCGACGATGAAGGTGGTGCGCAGCGCGATGCCCGGCACCCCCGCGCGGATGCGGGCGATGAGGTCGCGGATGTATTGCCCGCTGGTCTCGCGGCGCATCCGCGCCAGCATGTCATCGTGGATGTGCTGGAGCGGCATGTCCACGTAACGCGCGACCTTGGGGCACTCGGCGATTGTGCGGATGAGTTCGTCGGTCCAGTGCGCGGGATGCGTGTAGAGCAGGCGAATCCAGAAGTCGCCCTTGAGCGCGTTCAGCTCGCGCAGAAGCGAGCAAAGCGTCGTGGCATCGGCGGGCAACGCGCTGGCCGCAGCGCGGAATTTTTCGGGCGAAGAAATGGCGCGGCTGTGGTTCGCCCGGAGGTCGAGGCCGTAGTAGGTCGAGTCTTGGGAAATGAGGTTAAGCTCTTTGACCCCGTCCTTGATGAGCGCCCTGGCCTCTGCGACCACATCGGCCTGGGTCCGGCTGCGATGACTGCCCCGCATGCGCGGAATGATGCAGAAGCTGCACGGGTGGTTGCAGCCCTCGGCGATCTTCACATAGGCGAAGTGGCGCGGCGTGAGCCGAAAGCGCGGGGTCTCGTAGTCAGGGATGTAAACGGGGCGGGCGGTGACATCCAGAATAGGGGATGCGGTCTCTCGTCTGGGGTCTGGCGCAGGCGAAAGGATGGTCTTGGTTTTCCCGAACGTCTCCTTGCCACGAAGCGATTCCTCGCCGTCGTGCGCGGCCGGCTTCGCCTTGTTCAATTCGGCAAGCTCCGCCTGAACTTTTTGCTTTGAGCGTTGGGGACCGGGCGTCAGGCGTTGGGCGTTCAGCTTTTCACTGCGACGAGCCATGGCTTCCTTCACCAGCTCCCCGACTTGCGCGACCTGATCAATGCCCATGAAGGCGTCCACCTCCGGGAGCAGTTTGGGCAGCTCTTCGCGGAAACGCTGGCTCAGACACCCGGAGACAATGAGCGCCTGGCCGCGCTGGTTCGCGTCGCGCACCGCAGCGGATTCCAGAATCGCGTCCACACTCTCCTCCTGGGCGGCGTCGATGAACGAGCAGGTGTTGACGATCACGGCATCGGCACCAGCGGGATCATTGGTAATCTCGGCACCGCTTTTGAGCAGCGAGCCGAGCATGATCTCGGCATCCACCAGGTTTTTGGCGCAGCCGAGGGAGATCATGCCCACGCGCACGGGGCGGGATGCTGGTTGAGAGGGTTTGCTCTTCACAATAGGGAAAGGTTAGGCGATGCCGGCTCGGCCAGACAATCGGGGATTCGGCAACAGGGGTTCTCGCTGGTCCCGCTACTTCCGAGCGGGAGCATTGGTGGGGGCCGCAGGCATGGGCAGATACTCGACCACGCTCTTCTCAGGCGGAGCCTTGTAATACCCCGGCCCCAAGTCAGCCAGGGGATCGGCGGCTTGGTGACGTCGCCAAGCCGCGTAGCTCCACCAGACCAAGCCGACGAGCAGGGCGAGTCCGATCAGGGGCAGCAACACGCGGAGGTTCAGTTTCGACAGTTGGAGGGTGACCCAATCCAACACGCCCTTCTCCCGAGGAATGAGACTGGGGGGATCACAAAATTCATCGGTCTGCGCCAGCTCGGCATCCAGATCGGCAAGCACCGAGACGACGTTCAACTTGTAGTGGCGTGCCAGCAGTTTGACGTGGCCCCGGATGTAAACCGGGGCGCTGAACTGGTGGAAATCCCCCTCCTCGAGCGCGAGCACGTGGTCGCTCTTGATTTTGGTGATGTCACCAACCTGCTGGGGGGTCAGGCGCGCCGCCTCTCTTGCGCGTCGTAATTGTTCACCAACACTGCTGGACATGGGCGGTTAGGAAAGCAGGTCAGCGCGGGGGAAAGCAACCATGGAAGGGCCGGGCCCTCAGATTGGCGCAGGCGCAGGCGCGCCCAAACCAGGTTCCAACGGCGGAGGCGTGGTGCGCGGCGGTTCAGGCACCGGAGTGCCGGCAGGAGCCCCGCTCGGGGGTGTCGCCGTGAGCGCGGCGGGAGGCGGCGGGTTGCTCATCTTGCCCGTGCGCACAATTTCCTCAACTTGGGAACCTTCCAAGGTCTCAAATTCAAGCAGCGCCTTGGCGATGGCTTCCAGCTTGTCCCGGTTCGCGTCAATCAACTGCTTGGCCCGCGCATAGGCCTCGTCGATGATGCGCTTCACCTCGGCGTCGATTTCCTGCGCGGTGTGCTCGCTGTAATCCTTGCGCCGTCCCAAGTCCCGGCCAAGGAAGTGATCGTCCTCCCCGCCGTAGTGAATCATGCCCAGCTTGTCGCTCATGCCAAACTGGCAAACCATCGCCCGCACCATGCCAGTGGCCTGCTGGATGTCGCCAGCCGCCCCGGTGGAGATGTCATTGGCCACAATTTCCTCGGCAATGCGGCCGGCCATGGTGACAGCGGCCATGTCGAGCATCTCCTTGCGGCGACGGCTGTGAATGTCGTCCTTGGGCAGATACATCGTCGCACCGAGCGCCTGGCCACGGGGAATGATGGTGACCTTGTGCAGCGGGTGGGTGTTTTGGAGGAGGACATTCACCAACGCGTGTCCGGCCTCGTGCCAAGCGGTGTTCTGTTTCTCCTCGTCCGTCATGGCGAGGCTGCGGCGTTCGCGCCCCCAGCGCACCTTGTCGCGGGCCTCTTCCAGCTCCTTCATGGTCACGGCCTTCTTGCCCTGACGCGCGGCCAGCAGCGCGGCCTCGTTGAGCAGGTTGGCCAGCTCAGCGCCCGAGAAGCCCGGAGTGCCGCGCGCGATCACGGAGAGATCAGCCGTGGGATCGAGCTTCACGTTGCGCGCATGGACCTTCAGAATCGCCTCGCGACCGCGCACGTCGGGAAGATTCACGGTGATCTGCCGGTCGAAGCGGCCCGGCCGGAGCAGAGCGGGGTCGAGCACGTCCGGACGGTTCGTCGCGGCGATGATGATGATGCCCTCGGTGGTGTCGAAGCCATCCATCTCCACAAGCAGTGCGTTGAGGGTCTGCTCCCGCTCGTCGTTGCCACCGCCGAGGCCAATACCACGACTGCGGCCCACGGCGTCGATTTCATCAATGAAAATGAGGCAGGGCGTGCTTTTGCGCGCCTGCTCAAACATGTCGCGCACCCGGCTGGCGCCGACACCGACGAACATCTCGACGAAATCCGAGCCGCTGATGCTGAAGAAGGACGCCTCCGCCTCGCCAGCGATGGCCTTGGCCAGCAGGGTCTTGCCCGTGCCCGGAGCGCCAATCATCAAAATGCCCTTGGGAATGCGCCCGCCCAGCCGCTGAAACTTTTTCGGGTCTTTGAGGAATTCCACCAGCTCGCTGACCTCGTCCTTGGCTTCCTCCACCCCAGCAACATCCTTGAAGGTGGTCTTGTTCTTGTCCTTGGCGAGCATCCGCGCCTTGCTCTTGCCGAAGCTCATCGCGCTTTTGCCGGCCATCTTCAGGTTGCGGATGAACACGAAGTAAACAAAGCCGGCGATGATCACGAAGGGCAGCAGGCTGATCAGCACGGACCAGAACAGCGTGTTGGGCTCCTTGGTGACGAAGGCCCCGCTGCCGAGGAGCTTCTCCACCAGCTTTTCCGTGACGGGGATCTTGATGCGAAAAGGGGTTTCTATCTCTTTGCCGTCCGCATTGAGCCGCGGCTTGCCGGCACTGTCCGCTTCCACAAAGGTGCCGCTGATTTCGCGGAGGTCAGAAGTCTGTGGGTTGTAGGTCACCACCCCGTTGCGGATGTGGTTGCTTTCCACCTTTTTGATGAACTCGGGGTAGCTCAGCACCTTCACCTTCACCTCGTTTTGGTTGCGGAACAGGATGAGGATCGGGATGGCCCCGAGGATGGCCAGCCAGATGATCCAAGGCCGGGCACCGACTTTGAATTCGTCGTTCGGCTCTTTCTTGCCGCTGTCTGGGCTGCGATTGGAATCAGACATTGTTAAAAGGTGGGAAAGGCTATCACCCGATCATTGGGGAAGCAACAGCCACATTTGGCGATTCCTGCTGACGGAAGTGCGAGTATTGGGCCAAGCGGGTTTCAGCCCTGGCCGCCCTTCGACGGCGGCATATCGTCCCTGAATAGCACGGACTGCTTCGCGGTCGGTCTATGCGTCGCCCAGTTCCAACCGGTCCATTCATTATGAAAAGCCTCACCCTCGTGTTCGCCCTCGCCACC
>CAIPBN010000281.1 GCA_903863315.1 uncultured Verrucomicrobiota bacterium
CTACCCCATAACGCAAATCGCCGAATAAAGCCCATTTTATTGAGTTTTAAGCAGCTCAACAGGAAGACCGACACCGCGCATCCCTCATCCCACAAGGGCGATGATTTAAGCTGACCGAATCAAGACAGGAAGAAAAGCTCATCACGGCAGTGAAAACCGAAAGTATCGTGTTCCTTTCAGGTGCGGTTGCACGGTCAATCCACACGTTCAACATCACCCTCCTAGGCAACAAGCGGACCATAAACACCTGCACCCGCAACAGAAACAGGAGTGTCCACCGAGCCCCTGTCGGCCACGGCTTTCAACTTGATTACACGATGACAGCGGCATTCCGGCTTGTGCCATGCCTGTTGGCTGCTTAGTTTCTCTCCGCATGCCGACCATTTTGCTCGCCGAAGACGAGCCACAGACAGCGCAACTGATTGAGTTCAAGCTCAAGCAGGCGGGTTTCGAGGTCGCGCATGCAACGGACGGGGAGAGCGCCCTCACGCTGGCCGCTGCGACGCAGCCCGTGCTCATCATCCTCGACGGGCTCATGCCAGTGATGGACGGCTTTGAAGTCTTGCGCCGGCTCAAGGAATCCCCCCGTTTTCAACGTATTCCAGTCATCATGCTGACCGCCCGCTCCCGGGACAAGGACGTGGTCAGCGGATTGGAGCTTGGCGCGGCGGACTATATGGTGAAGCCCTTCAGCCCCTCAGAGCTGGTCGCACGGGTGCGCAAGATTCTCGGACCCGCCGCAGACAAAGAAGCGAGTCCGGCGACGCGCTAAAACGCTTCCAGGCAACTGCGAACCCAGCCGCTCCCGCTTCAGCGCGGCATCTTGGCCGAAGTCCTTTGCTCGTTGCATGGCTTTTATGAAAAACTCAGGCTTTCGGTCAGTGTTCGCCGCCGTTGTGCTCTTTTTCGTCGCCGCCTGCGCCACGACCCGCGCGCCGGACACCTTTGAAGTCTCCCTCGCCGACGTGCGTTTCACGGAGGCGACCGCGCTGGAGACCGCCGGCGTCTTCGTCATCCGCCTGCAAAACCAGTCGCCCGAGGCGCTTCAGTGCAACGGCGCGGTCCACAAAGTCACGCTCAACGGCATCCGCCTTGGCAGCGGCGTCCACAAGGAGACGCTCGCGCTGGACCGGCTCTCCGACGGCACGCAGACCGTGACTGTGCGGTTCGGCAACCTCGCGCTCGCCCGCCTGCTGCACGACCTCTCGCAAACCAAGCGCGTGAGCTGGCAGCTTGACAGCACGCTGTTCCTGCAAGCCGGTGCGCGCTCTTGGACGGCGAAGGTGTCGCGCACGGGGGCGCTGGACTTGAAGGACTTTCAGCCAGTGCGGCCAGTGGGGAACTGATAACAATGACCATCTGGGACCTCCACGTGCACCTGTCCGGCGTGCCCGGCGCGACGCCCGCCGAGCGCCTCGCGCAGCTGGTCGCCATCGCCGACCGCATGGGCATTGAGCGGCTGTGCGTTTACATGGGCATCCCGTGGTCGCGCGACCCGAAGCCGGAGACCTTCCGCAAGGAGAATGACCAGGTGCTTGAAGCCATCGCCAAGTTCCCCGACCGCACGTTCGGCTTCGTCTATCTCAACCCCAAGCACGTCGAGGAAAGTCTCGCCGAGCTGGACCGCTGCGTCGCGCGCGGGCCGATGGTCGGCGTGAAGCTGTGGGTCGCACACCGCTGCAACGCCGCTGAACTCGACCCCATCATCAAGCGCGCGGGCGAGTTGCAAGCCGTCATCTTCCAGCACACGTGGCTCAAGGTCGCCGGCAACGACCCCGGCGAGTCCACGCCCGACGACCTCGTGCAGCTCGCCGTGCGCCATCCGACCACGCCCATCATCTGCGGCCACACCGGCGGCGATTGGGAGCGCGGCATCCGCGCCATCCGCGCGAGCAAGAATCTCTACGCCGACCTCGCCGGCTCCGACCCCGTCGCGGGCTACACCGAGATGGCCGTGCGCGAACTCGGTGCCGAGCGCGTCATCTACGGCAGCGACGCCGGCGGTCGCAGCTTCGCCTCGCAGCTCGGCAAAGTCCTCGGCGCGCAAATCCCCAACGCGGCGAAGCAGCTCATCCTCAGCGGCAACCTGCGCCGCCTGCTTGCACCCATCCTCCAGCGGAAAGGCATCAAGGCATGAACTCCCCCCTGCGTAGGAGACAGCGTGAGGAGTCTCTGACTATGGAGTGCGGTGACGAGTCACCGCACTCCACAAGCGCGTCGCGTCGCGCCTTCCTGAAAACCTCCCTGGCAACCGCCGCGCTCGCCGCAAGCGCACTTCCCGCCGCCGAGCCGAAAGCCACTTCCCCGGCCGCCCTCATTGACACCAACATCACCCTTAGCCGCTGGCCCTTCCGGCGCTGCCCACTCGACGAGGCGCCCGCGCTCATTGCGAAGCTCCGCGAGCACGGGGTCACGCAGGCGTGGGCCGGCACGTTCGACGGCCTGCTGCACAAGGACCTCGGCTCCGCCAACGCCCGCCTCGCCGCCGAGTGTCGCACGCACGACTTGCTGGTGCCCTTCGGATCCGTGAACCCCAAGCTGCCCGACTGGGAAGAGGAATTGCGCCGCTGCGCCGAAATCCACCGGATGCCCGGCATTCGCCTGCACCCGAACTACCACAGCTACCGGCTCGACGACCCAGCGTTCGCGCGCCTGCTCGCGCTCGCCGCTGAGCGCAAGCTCATTGTCCAGCTCGCCGTCGTAATGGAGGACGAGCGCACGCTGCATCCGCTGGTGCAAATCCCGCCCGTGGACACCGCGCCGCTCTTAGACCTGCTGAAGAAAACTCCCGGCCTGCGACTGCAACTGCTCAACGCCTTCCGCACGTTGCGTGGCGAACCGCTCCTGCGCCTCGCCGCCGTCGGCGCGCACTTTGAAATTGCGATGCTCGAAGGCGTCAGCGGCGTGGCGAATCTCCTCAAGCAACTCCCCGCCGAACGCCTGCTATTCGGCTCACACGCGCCGCTCTTCTACTTCGAGAGCGCGGTGCTGAAGCTCAAAGAATCCGTGCTCACGCCCGAGCAGGATCGGGCCTCGCGCAGCGGCAACGCGCTTCGGCTTCGCTCCTGAGCAATCCCTGTCCGACGCAGAGCAATATCCGGCGAGGTTTGCCGCTCCCTGGCCCGTCAGTCTTGCACGTCTCAACATGCCGATGCCGTGCCAGTTCCGCCCTTCGCTGGCGGGAACCGTCCTTATGGTTCTCGCGTCGCTCGCGCCGGCCATCCGCGCGGCACAGATCGTGCCCGTGCCGCTCGCCGAGCTTCGCGCCTCTGTTGCCAAGGCTCTGCCCCTGCTGGAGCGCAGTTCTGCCTTCGCACTACAGGAGCGCGCGTGTTTCACCTGTCATCACGGCGCGCACCCGTCGCTTGTGCTCAACGACGCATGGGCGCGCGGCTTCGCGATCAGCACGAACAATTTGGAAGACCAGTTGGCCCGCGCGTATCAGGGCCTGATCGAGGACCGACCGCGCTTCAAGGAAGGCTGGTCCATCGCCGGCACGGCGGACGGGCCGGGCACCGCGTTGTGGATGCTGGAAGTCGCCGGCTGGAAGCCCGACACGACCACGGCTGCTGCTGCGGAATTCTTCCTCGACCAGAACAAGAACCTCGATCACTGGGTGCCGCCGATGCGCCGGCCGCCCACGGTCGGCAGCGAGTTCACCACCACTTACCTCGTGTTGCGCGGGCTGCGGCATCACAGCCCGCCCTCGCTCGCCCCGCGCACCGGCAGCCGCACCATCGCCGCCGGGCAATGGCTGCTCGCCGCGCCCGCCCGCAACACCGAGGACAGTGTGTATCGCCTGCGCGCGTTGCACTTGCTGGACGTGGATGAAGCAGCGTTCAAGAAGGAGGCTGCCGAACTGCTCGCCGTTCAGGCGGCGGACGGCGGCTGGCCGCAGAAGCTCGACACCGCCAGCGACGCCTACGCCACCGGCACCGCGCTTGCCGCGCTCCATGACACCGGCGCGCTCACGGTGAAGGACGCCGCCTTCCAGCGCGGGCTGCGCTATCTGCTCACGGTCCAAGGCACCGACGGCTCGTGGCACGTTCGCAAGCGCACGCACGACGTGCAGCCGTTCTTCGACAGCTCCTTCCCGCACGGCGTGGATCAGTTCATTTCCATTTCCGCCACAAGTTGGGCGACCTACGCGCTCCTGCGCGCCGTGCCAAAGACGGAGAGAAAACCTTACCTCGTCACGCACCCGCAAGCCGTCGCCCGCGTGCTCGCGAGCGCGCTGCCAAACAAAGAGCAGCACTTCACCGAGGAGCAGTTCGCCTTCTTCAGACAGAAGATTGAGCCGGTGCTCACCACGCGGTGTTACGAGTGCCATTCCGCGCAGGCGAAGAAGCTGAAAGCCAACCTCTACCTCGACACGCGCGCCGGCATTCTCACCGGCGGCGACAGCGGCCCCGCGCTACGTCCGAGCGACTCCGACCGCAGCCTGCTCTTCCGCTCGCTCACCAGTGACCGGCTCGAACTCATGCCACCCAAGCACAAGCTGCCCGACACGGTCATTGCCGACTTCCGCAAGTGGATCGACATGGGCGCGCCAGACCCGCGCATTGAAGGAACGGCGAAGCCGGCGGCTTACAAATGAGGGCTTGCCTGCCCCCGTGCCAACAACTTGCAGTCGCCGGCACGTCAGCCCACTCGCCGCGCCCAGCGGAGCTTCGCCGGTGAGCAGCGTGGATTGTCGCGCCGTTCCTCTGCCGTCGGCCGGATGACTTCCTCCGCGATGGCTGAGTAAACGCCTTCGCGCAAGCCCGCCTCGAACGCCTTCTTCACCCGCCGGTCCTCGCCGGAGTGGAAGGTGAGAATCGCCACGCGTCCGCCAGGACTCAGGCATCCCGGCAGATGGCGCAGCAACGCATCCAGCGCGCCGAACTCATCGTTCACCGCGATGCGCAGGGCTTGGAAGACGCGGCGCACCGTGAGATCGACCTCGTCCTTGTTGAGGCGTGGCAGCGCAGCGCGGATGGCGGCGGTGAATTCCCGTGTCGTGGCGAATGTGTGCCCAGCCAGCACGGCGGCGAGTTCGGTCGCGCGCGGTTCATCAGCGTTGGCTTGAAGCAAGTCCGCCAGCGCGGCGAGTGAAGTCTTCGCGAGCAGTGCCGACGCAGGCTGACCGCGTTGCGGGTTCATCCGCATGTCGAGTGGGCCGTCGCCCTTCGTGGAGAAGCCGCGTGCCGGGTCATCAAGCTGCATCGAGGACACGCCGAGGTCAGCGAGGATGCAGTCCGCGCCCGCCGCGTAGGTGCCGACGTGAGGAGGCTCTGACTGGGTTGGGTCTGGCGTTTGGGGTCTGGGGCCTGGGGAAGAGTGAGACTCCTCACGTCGTCTCCTACCCGTCCACTCAGCCAGCGCCTGCGGCAGGCCGGCGAAGTTACTGCGCACAGCGGTGAACAACTCCGGCCCAAAGCCCGCCTCGCGCAACCGCGCTTCCGTCTTCGGCAGCTCCAGCGGGTCCGCATCCAGGCCGAGCAAGTGACCGCCGGGCTGAAGCCGCGCGAGCAGCTCGCGTGCATGGCCGCCATAGCCGAGCGTGCAATCCACCGCCACCTCGCCGGGCTGGGGCGCGAGCACTTCGAGAATCTCCGCCACCATGATGGGCCGATGCGTGCCGGCGGGCGTCTTGCCCGACGCGAGCACCTTCGCAACCGTCTCCGCGTAACGCAACGGATCGCGCTCCTTGTATTTCTCCTCGAAGCGGCGCGGGTTCTTGCCCGAGTAGCGCGGGCGGCGCCGGTGCGGCGTGGCGGGCGCTTGGTTTGGGGGCGAAGACGGGGTCGGGTTATTCAAGGCAGCAAACTCTGCGTCTCGAACGGCAATTCTGCAACCACGCTGCAGCGCGGCTTCCTCCGCCGATCACGGTGTGCGCACCCAGCGGTAAGCGGACAAACCGTTGAGTTCGCGCACGAACAACTCGTCGCCCGCTACCGCCAAATGCGCCCAAGTCTCTGCGGCCGTCAACTGCCGCTGGTCGAGCAGTTCAAACTTCGCCTTGTTGGCCCGCAAAAGCAGCAACCACCCGCGCTGGTCCAAGGCCAGCATCCGGTCGCCTTGGGCCACGATACTCCAGTATTTGCCAAAGCTCTGCTCGGTGGTCCACAGCTCCCGCCCGGTCTCCACCTCGATGGCCATGAAGCGCTGGCTCTTCAGATGATTGTAAGCCACACCGTCAATCAACACCGGAGTGCTCATGTAGCCCTGCGACTTGTGGGTCCAAGCGGGGCCGACCTGGATTTTGTCGCCGGATTTGGTGACCTTGAAGCCCATGGTCTTGCCCCCGTAAGTGCTGGTGAAGAGGGTGTCCTTGTGCACCACCGGAGTGAGGATGTTCATTCCTCGAAAGGCCTCGACCGGCTGCTCCCACAGCACCTTGCCATCGGCCGGATTCACACCCGCAAGCTTCTCGCGCGTCTGCACCACAAGCTGTCGCTGTCCGACCATTTCCGCAAAAACGGGCGACGAGAATACGCTGCCCCACATGCCCCCCTTGTCGGCCAGCGTCCGCCACAGGATGCTCCCGTTGCGCTTGTTAACTTTCACGAAACTCGCCCCGGCCTGCACATAAACCCCCTCCTCGTCCACCAGTGGCGAGCAGACAAAGCCAAAATCCGGCACCGGGGCCTTGAATTCCTTCACAAAATCCACCCGCCACCGCTCCTTGCCCGATTGAACATCCAGACACACCAGCAAATCGCGCATGCCGGCCACATACAGTGAATCCCCGTCGCAGGCCGGGGTAGAGCGAATCCAGTCACCATTCGATTTGGCAAAGAACGGAACACTCAAGGCCCCTTCCCACTGCGCCCGCCACAAGACCTCGCCAGTGGCGCGACTCAGGGCCGAGACGACCTCGAACTTCTTGTCCTTGGTCTCGGTGGTAAACACCCGGTCCGACGCGACAATTGGCCCGGAATAGCTCGGCCCCAACGGAACCCGCCAGGTGCGCTGAAGCTGATTCGTTCCGAGTCGGTCAGGCCAGGCCGGGCCGGTGAATTGGCCGTCACGCTGCGGTCCCCGCCATTGTGGCCAATTGTCGGGCGCTCCCCCCGCTGCCGACGCGGTCAAGAGCGTGAACGCTCCATAGAGCAGGACACCGATAGACTGGCTCAGACCAGAGCGGCGTCCTGAACTTCGTGAAAAACAAATTCCTGGATTCAAGGTGCGCCCAAGCTAGTCGGAAACTCCACGCGTGCAACTGGGCGGCTGCGCTTTTCGGGAAACCACCAGAGCTATTGCAGCCGGTGCCCCTTGTCGGCGTGGCTGCAACGCGGCGGCTCGTTGACCGCGCCGAGGGTGTAGGTGCCGCCGGTGGGGCAGGTGGGCAGGTTGTCGTCTCTTTGTAAGAGCATTGCTTCGGATGTCCTATTGCGGAGCCAGCTCCACCGCAAATCCGGCGCTGACTCCTTTGTCCGTGATGGTGAAAGTCAACCGCCCAGCCCTTCCAGGTGGATACACTTTTCGCAAATCCAACCGCTCGACCTTGAGCGTCCGATTGACTTCCCATCGCACTTCCACGTCGTTCGTGATGGGGTGGCGAAAATCTCCATAGCCTTTGAGGAATGTGCGCCCCAAATATCCACCCCCGCACTCGTATTGCCCGAATCGAGCGCTAACAGCTTCAAGGTCGGTCGAGGACTGATTTACAAAGGCGATGTCGACTCTCGGTCTGCCAATGTTAGCGGTTGCGCATCCCATTTGGAGCACCAGCAAAAGCATGGTGAGGCATAAGCTGAACTTGGAGGGCATAGGGGTTTGGCGCTTGTAAAAGGCTATCGAGGAATATCGTTCAACGTGTAGTGCAGCGTGTCATTCCGCAGCGCGTCGCCGCGATTGTTCTTCAAGCCCAGCGCGCGGAGCATGATGACGTGGCGGGGTTTCAGGCCTTCCAGCGTCAGGCGCACAGTGAGCTTGTCAGCGGCGACCTCGGCCTTCAGCACGCGCACGGGCGGGCCGGGGATTTTCTCGTCGCGGTCCTTCTCGGGCGCGTTGTGCTTGCCGTCGTAGGCGTAGGTGTATTGCGTCGCGTCCCAGTTCTCGGCGTCGCCGGCGAGCTGGGCGTCCACGGGCTGGGTGAAGGCGACCTCGAAGCCGTTCGTGCGCGCGGACACGGTCTTGAACTCGAAGGGCACCTTGCCCGTGAAGGTCACGCGGTCCAGCGAGTGCGGCTGCGGCGCGATGCTCGTCCAGTGGCCGAAGCGCAGCCCGCCCACGTAGAGCCGCGAGTCCGGCCCGTAGGCGAGGCGGTTCACGCCGGACGCGAAGCCCTTCACGAACGGCATCACCGCGCCCTGCCACTGGCCGTTCACCTTCTCCAGCGCCACGCGCACGACGATCGCGTTCTGGAACTCGCCCACGAGCATCTGCCCGCCGAACGGCCCGAAGCGGAAATCGCCGACGGTCGCGAGTCCGCTCGCCGAGCGCACCCACGCGTAGGGAAACCACACGGCGGGCGGCGTGAAGGCCGGGTCGCCGTTGAACTGCCGGTCCGTGAGCGCGGCCTCGGCGGCGTCGGGCGGACGGCTCAAGGGCCAAGTGCTAGGGTGGCCGTAGTAATTCGTGAATTGCAGATGGTTCAGCTTGTTCGCGGCAATCCAATGGCCCTGGTTGTCAGTCATGAAGAGGTCGCCGCGAAATTCGCCGAAGCCGTTGGGCACGCGCAGGCCGGACGCGAACGGGTCGGTGCGCCACACGTCGGTAAAGGGGACTGCACCGGTGTTCGCCGGGTGCGGGGAAACCTTCAGGCACCAGCCCATCGCGGGCACATCGCGCATCGCGCGGTGGCCAGTGATGAGCGCGCCGAGGATGCCGTTCTCGTCCACGAGCGGGCCGGTGGCGAAGGAGTGGTAGTTGCCGGTGTAGCCCCACGCGTCGCTCACGCACTCGAAGACATCCGCCACGCCGTCGCCGTCCGCGTCGCGCAG
>CAIPBN010000282.1 GCA_903863315.1 uncultured Verrucomicrobiota bacterium
CGCCTTCACTCCAGCAGACCTTGGAGACATACTTGGCGCGTCACCAATCGCTTTTTGTCAGAGTCACATGAACAAGAACCCAACCATGTGCTGGGTGGATGGCTACGGGCCGTTGCGGTTGCGATTGACGCGCCGCCAGTTTCTCGCGACCGCCGCGCTGGCCGCGTGCTCGCTCCCCGCCGCCGCGCCTGCCCATCCGCCTCTGCCCTTGAGCCTTTGAAGGTTGTGCGCTTGCCGCGTAATCCGGTGCGGCTTACGTTCCTGCCATGCAAGCTCATCGTGCGGAAACCACACTGGCCGAGGATGGCGTTCTCACGCTGCATGGCGTCCCGTTTCATCGCGGTGAGTCGGTTGAGGTCATCGTGCTGCCGTTCCCCACGCCTGTGCCCACTGGCTCGCGGCATCCGCTGCGGGGCACCCCGGTCAAGCTGGTCGCACCCACCGAGCCGGTGGCAGACGCCGACTGGGAGGCGGCAGGATGATCCTGCTCGATACACACGTTTGGGTCTGGTGGGTTCACGGTGACGCCTCGCTGCCTGCACCCCACCGCGCCCTGCTTGATGCGGCGGAGGAGACCGGCATCGCCGTAAGTGCCATTTCCTGCTGGGAAGTGGCGAAACTCGTGGAACGTGGGCGGCTGGCTTTGCCGTGTCCGGTCTTTGACTGGCTTCGGCAGGCGCTTGGCTATCCTGGCGTTCGCCTCGTCGAGCTGACGCCGCGGATTTGCGTTGAGTCCACCCAGCTTCCCGGCGCGTTTCACCGTGACCCAGCCGACCAAATCATTGTGGCCACGGCGCGGGTGCTGGACGTGCCGTTGGTCACCGTGGACGGCAAGATTCTGGAGTATCCCTACGTCAAGCTTGCTGGCCGGGCCACCATCCCATGAATCCCCCCCTCACCCGCCGCCAGTTTCTAGCCACCGCCGCGTTAGCCGCTGCCTCAGCTCCCGCCGCGCCTGCTGCGTCTCGCCGCGTTGGCCTCGGCTTCAGCCTCTACGGCATGAAGACGCTGCCCGTCGCGGACGCGCTGCGCGTCTGTGCGGAGACGGGCTTTCACGATGTCGAGTTCGCGCTCAATGCTGGTTATCCGACCGAACTGAAAGTGTTTTCGCCCGCGCTGCGCAAGGAGCTGCGCGCCCAGCTCGCCGCGCGCGGCCTGCGCCTCGCCGCGTTGATGGACAATCTCAGCCTCACCGTTGAGGCCCCCGCTCACGCCGCGAATCTGGAGCGCATCAAGGCTGCCGCCGAGATTGCCCACGACCTCGCGCCCGCCGCGCCGCCGGTGCTGGAAACGGTGATGGGCGGCAAGCCCGCCGAGTGGGACAAGGTGAAAGCGCAAATGGCCGAGCGCTTGGCCGACTGGGGCCGCGCCGCCGCCGCCGGAAAAATCACGCTCTGCGTCAAGCCGCACGTCGGCAGCGCGGCGCACCTGCCCGAGCACGCGCTCTGGCTGCTCGAAAAGGTGAAGTCCCCGGCGGTGAAGCTGGCCTACGACTTCAGCCACTACCAACTGCGCGGCGTGGACCTCGGCAAGTCGCTCGACGCGCTGCTGCCGCACACGGCGTTCATCCACGTGAAGGATTCCGTCGGCGATCTGGGCAAGTTCCATTTCGTTCTGCCGGGCGAGGGGAAGATTGATTACGCGGATTACTTCCGTCGGCTCAAGGCCGCGAACTGGTCCGGCTCCGTCTGCGTGGAGGTCAGCGGGCAGGTCTTCAGCAAGCCCGGCTACGACCCGGTGGCGGCCGCGAAAAAGTCCTTCACCGCGCTGGCCCCCGCCTTCAGCGCTGCCGGGCTGTAGCGAGTTGTCCGCAGCCAAAACCACCGTGGCGGATCGAAGTCCCGGCTCCGTGAGCGCTGGCGTGGAGCAGGTGCGCATGGCGCGTTGCGAATGGCCGCAGTTGACAGCGCACTGAACTGGCGTGAGTCTGCGGCCTCTAATGGCTTCCGCCGGCTGGCTTGCCAGCCGGTTTCCCGCGAGGCCGGACAGGGGGCCTGGAGGCCCCCTTCCTTTTTTTTCAGCCCTGAGTTGCCGTTCCGCCGCGCGGCCAAAACCAACCGGGACAGTCCAGCTTCCAACACATCACCGATCACTTCGGCGGTGATTCCGGGGTGTGCTCGATGGACTGGGAAATCACGCTGGGGTTGGGCTGAGGCCGAAGCAGGTAGGCGATGATGCCGCCAGCCAGGAGCAGCAACACAATGGCCGCACCCAGATAGAATAAGCCACCAAGTTTGCCTCGGGGCGACGCGACCGCCAAGGCACCCGCAGGCTTGGCCAATCGGTTGGTGACCGACGACGTCTTCACTCCCGCAGTCACCACCGGCTGCTGCACAGAGACGGGCGAGGCGTTGGACCGCGCCACCCCGGGAACGACTGCAACTTGGTTGGATTTCCCGTTTACCGTTCCGTCTGGCTTAGCAGGGGGACGGATTGTTGCGGCCGTGGCATTGGTCGTCACCGCGCGATTGGTGGCGGCCCCTGATGCGGACGGGTTCATGACGACCTTCGCCTTTGATTCCTGGGCTGGGGTCGGGACCACTGCGTTGCTGGCCGTGTTGCCTGATGCTTTGGAAGCGACAACGTTGGTGGGAATCAAGGGAGCAGGTGGAGCAAGGGCGGCAATCGCTTTCGGTGGTTGCGGAAGCATGACCGCTGCATTCGTCGGTGGTTTGACAGCCAGCACCGGCGTTGATGGCGCACTCACTGGCAGTGGTTTCGTCGCCGTGGCCACGACGGGTGGATTTGTCTTGGGCGCGGGCTTCGGCTCGATCACGCGCGCCTCCAGCGGCCGGACTGGGAGCGAGGAGGTCGGAACCACCGTAGGCGGCCGAAGAAGTTCGACCTTGGCGAGTGCGTTGGAGGCTTCGAGCAGGTTCTTGGGCTGTCGCAGGGCGGGAGGAATGACCGGCTGAGGAGCAGGCGGAATCGCCGGCAGGATCAAGGTTTCCTTGGGTTTGATCATCGGCGCAGGAGCGGGCTTCGGCTCCGGCGCGACCACGGGTTTAGGCGGGGGGCTGACTGCGGCCACCTTGGGAGCATTGGCGACAAGGACAGGAGGTGTCGGCGGGGCCGGCGGCGGTGTGGACTTGGCCGGAACTGGCGCGGAGGGAGCCGGAGGCTTCGGGGCGGCTGGCAACGGGGTTGGAGCAGACTTGGGAACCGGGTTGATGAGCGGAGGGGCGAGAGCGGGCTCAGGCGGCTTGACCGGGGCTGGAGGCACAGGCGCTTTCGGAACGGGCGACACGGCTGCCACCGCGTTGGTCACAGTCTTGGGTGTCGGAGGGGCGGCTGGTGCTGGCTTGGGTGGGGGAACGTCCGACAGCTTGACTGCGGGGACAGGGGATGTGAGGTGGTTCGTGTTCAGCGTGACCAGCGGCGGTCTGGTCGAGGCTGGTGCTAGCGCTTTGGGTGAAGGGGCGGAAACGACGACTGGCACCGGCACGGGCGCGGCAGGCGCTGGTTTTGGGGGAGGTGAGTTGGTCTGAGGCGCTGTGGCCGTCACCGGAGGCGGGGTGACAAA
>CAIPBN010000283.1 GCA_903863315.1 uncultured Verrucomicrobiota bacterium
CACTAGCAGGTTATTCGTGGCCTTCATCGTGAGTGGACTCGGGCGATGCGGCTTGCGGCCAGCCTTGGCGACCTTTGCCAGAGCGACGGCGAGCAAGCTCTCGTGCGGCACGAGGTCGTCCACCATGCCGAACTTGAGGGCCTGCTTAGAGACAACCGTTTTGCCAGCGAGGATGAGGTCGAGCGCCTTGGGCAAACCGATGAGACGCGGGAGCCGCGTGCTGCCGCCCCACGCAGGCAGGATGCCGAGCTGCACTTCGGGCAGACCGAGCTTCGTAGCCTTGTCCGGCGTGGCGAGGCGGAAGTCGCAGGCGAGGCAGACCTCGAAGCCGCCGCCCAGGCACGCACCGTGAATCGCGGCAGCGGTCGGCAGCGGAAGCGCGGCGAGCCGGCTGAAGACGCGCTGGCCGAACTCAACCATCTCGCGCAGTGCGTTCATCGGCGCGGTGGAGAGCGAATGCAGGTCCGCGCCGGCGATGAAGATGCCGGCCTTGGCGCTGGTGAGCACGACGCCGCGCAGGGTGGAATCACGCTCGATGCCATCAAGGTGGGCGTTCAACTCTTCCAGCGTGGCGCGGTCAAAGATGTTCACCGCGGCATCGGGCCGGTCAAATGTGAGCACGGCGATGGCGTCGGCGGTGACTTCGCGCCGGATGTTTTTAAACACGCGCGGGGCGGGGGCGGGCTGTGGTGCGTTCATCACGTTGAGGGAAAGTTGCGTGGCGGGAGGCAAGGTCGCGGTGCTCATAGGGCGTCCTCCGGTGGTTGAGTGAAAGTGGGCCGAGGGCGGTGCCGGCGGTTTGCAACCGCCGTCTGTGGCGCTCGGCAGGAAGCACAGGCACCGAGCTGTCCACGCGCTGGACGGCGATTGCAAATCGCCGGCACGGGCCTCGGTTGCAGTTGCGACATCATAACGCCTCCAACCAGATGGCCGCGCCCTGGCCGCCACCGACGCATACGGACACGAGCGCGCGTTTCAGATTTTGCCGCTTCAATTCCTTCAAGCTCGTGAGCACGAGGCGCGCGCCGGTCGCGCCCACGGGATGGCCGAGCGCGATGGCCCCGCCGTTCACGTTGAGCCGGTCGCGCCGGATTTCCCCGACGGGATAGGCGCGACCGAGCATCTTCTTAGCAAACTTCTCCGACTCGCAGCACTTGAGCACCGCGAGCGTCTGGGCGGCGAAAGCCTCGTTGATTTCAACAAGGTCAGCGTAGTTCACGGCGAGGCCGGTCTTCTCCTCGGCTTTGGCGATGGCATACACGGGGCCGAGACCCATCCGCGACGGGTCACAGCCCGCATAGGCGTAGCCGAGCAACGCGCCGAGCGGCGTGAAGCCCAGCTCGGCAGCGCGCTCCTCGGTCATCACGAGCAACGCGACCGCACCATCGGTGATTTGCGAAGCGTTGCCGGCGGTGACGGTGCCGTGGCGGCGGTCGAAGACGGGCTTCAACTTCGCGAGGGCTTCCATCGTTTGCGATTCGCGGACGCCGTTGTCGGCGGTGACGGGCTTGGTGTTCTTCCCCGAGGCGAGCGCGGGGAAGACGGGGCAAATTTCCTCGGCCAGCTTGGCTTTCGCGGCGGCGGCGCGCTTGTGGGATTCGAGGGCGAAGGCGTCTTGCTCCTCGCGCGTGAGGCCGGATTCGCGCGCGAGCAACTCGGCGGTGTCGCCCATGCCCATGCCGCAGACGGGGTCGGTGAGTCCAAGTTGGAGGGTGATGCGGGGTTTGAAGTCGGCGAGGCGGAACGCGGCGAAGGCGGCGGCTTGCTCGACGAAGGATTTCGCGCGGCCGAGCTTGGCGAACTTCTCCGCCGCCGTCTTCGTGTAGAGCAACGGGTAGTTGCTCATGCTCTCCGCGCCGCCGACGAGGAAGATGGAGCCGCGCCCGGCGGTCATCTTCTCGTAAGCCTGCGTGAGCGACTCCAGGCCAGAGGCGCAGTTGCGATGCACGGTGATGGCCGGGACGTGCTCGGGGATGCCGGCGCGCAGGGCGATGACGCGCGCAACGTTCGCGGCGTCGGCGGGCTGGCCGACACAGCCGAAGATGACCTCGTCAATTAGTGCGGGGTCGAGGCCGGTGCGGGTGAGGAGGGCTTGCGTGGCGATGCGGCCGAGTTCGTCCGCGCCGAGCGCGGCAAGGTCGGAACCCATTTTGCAGAACGGCGTGCGGACGCCGTCCACGATGACAAGACGAGGAGTGCTCATGCGGGCTCCTTTCTAAGCGGACTGCTTGCGAGAGGCACGCTGTTCTTCGGGCGATGGTCCACGAGCTTCTGTTCCTTGAGCTGCACACCGACGCCTTGCAGGTCACGCATCTGCTCGGCGTTGTGGAAGTCGATGCGGTTCGGCGTGATTTCACAATGCGTCATGAGGCGAGTGCGGAGGTCGTGCGTGAGATGGTCGTCGTCCGCGCCGTTGGTCTTCTGGACGTGCAGGACCAGCTCGTCCACTTCGAGCGGATCGTCGTGGAGCTTGCGCAGCTCAATCTGCCACGCGCCGACATTCGGGGCATCGTCGAGGAC
>CAIPBN010000284.1 GCA_903863315.1 uncultured Verrucomicrobiota bacterium
ACGGCAAGGTCCGCGTGAAGCTCACCGGCGGCCAGGCGCACGTCCGCGAGAGCGGCGGCAAGCAGGAGCTGCTGGTTGCCGTGGAGTTCAAGAATGGCACCGCAAAGCTGGTGGAGGAGCTGGCCTGGTAAAATGAACGTTCCTCCAACCAACACCCTGACACTCACCATGCAAACAAAACTTTCCCTGTTCCGACTGCTCGCGGTTCTCCTGCCGGGGTTGACGTTGAGTCTCCCTGCCGCCGACAAGAAAGGTCCCGCGCCCGGCACGGCCGAGCGCGAGGCGGAGTTCTACCGGATGGTCACGCTGCCCACGCCGCCCGGCGTGCAGTTTGAAGCGGGTTCGCTGCTGTTCCTCGGGCCGGACAAGCTGGCCTGCGCCACGCGCATCGGGGATCTCTGGATTGCCGAGGGCGTGCGCGGCGAGCCAGCCCAGCCGAAGTGGACGCGCTTTGCCAGCGGCCTGCATGAGGTCCTCGGCCTTGCCACGCGCGACGGCTGGATTTACGCCACGCAGCGCGGCGAGATTTCCCGGCTCAAGGACACCAACGGCGACGGTCGGGCGGACATCGTCGAGACCGTCACCGACATGTGGGGCATCAACGGCGACTACCACGAGTATGCGTTTGGATCAAAGTTCGACCGCAACGGGGACATCTGGGTCGTGCTCTGCCTCACCGGCTCGTTCAGCAGCAGCAATCCCTATCGTGGCTGGTGCGTGCGCGTGTCGGCGGACGGCAAGGTCACGCCCGCCAACTCCGGCATTCGCTCGCCCGGCGGCATCGGTTTCAACGCGCTGGGCGAAGTCTTCTACACGGATAACCAAGGACCGTGGAACGGTGCGTGCAAGCTGCACTGGCTCAAGCCCGGTGCGTTTATTGGGCATCCGGGCGGCAACAGGTGGTTCGATGAGCCGATGACGAAGGACGCGATTCTCAAGGCCGGCCTGAAGAAGCCCGCCGAGCCGACCAGCGGTGGCCGGCTTTACGACGAGGCTAAGCGCATTCCTGAACTCCTCCCGCCCGCCGTTTATTTCCCCTACGGCAAGATGGGCCAGAGCGCCGCGGGCATCGCCTGCGACGTGAGCGGCGGCAAGTTCGGCCCGTTCAAGGACCAGCTCTTTGTCGGCGACCAGACGCACTCGACCGTGATGCGCGTGTTCCTCGAAAAGACCGCGGACGGGAAGAACTACCAGGGCGCATGCTTCCCGTTCAAGGCCGGCTTCGGCTCCGGCGCGCTCGGTCTGGAGTTCGCCAGCGATGCGTCCTTGTTTGTCTTTGGCACCGACCGTGGTTGGGGTGCACGCGGCGGCAAGCCGTTTGCGCTCGACCGCTTGATCTGGAACGGAAAGACCCCGTTTGAGATCCACGAGATGCGCGCCAAGCCCGATGGCTTCGAGCTGACTTTCACCGAACCGGTGGATGCCGCGGCAGCCAGTGATGCGGCGAGCTATACGATGGAGAACTACACCTACATCTACCAGAGCGCCTACGGCAGTCCGGAGGTGGACAAGGGCACGCCCAAGATCGTTTCCGCCAAGGTCGCGACGGATCGCCGCAGCGTGCGGCTGAAGATTGAAGGCTTGGTGGAGGGACACGTTCACGAGCTCAAGGCGGCGGGCGTGAAGTCGGCGCAGGGCACGCCGCTCTTGCACGACGCGGCGTATTACACCCTGAATCAGCTTCCCCGGCAGTAAGGGGAATGATTGGCGACTCGCGGCAAAGTGCGCAGGCCGAAGGCTCGTTATCCGGCGCCCTGCGGCATGAAGGCCGCCCCCTCTGCTTCACGGTGCCACCAGCGACTTCGCGCGCTTGCGCATCTCCTCGATGAGCGCCAGCGCCACGGGGGGCAGGTTCGGATGCCGCAGCACGGCGACGGTGATCGGCTTTACCCCTTCCAGCGGCATCGCGCGCAGGCGATAGTCCAGCGACCTGCCGGGGATGGCGAGCGTCAGGCCGATGCCAAAACCATTCGCGGCGTAAGTCTCCACCAG
>CAIPBN010000285.1 GCA_903863315.1 uncultured Verrucomicrobiota bacterium
ATGGCCGTGGGAATGCCGCGGGCAACCTCCGGCGCGAGCGTGGGACCGGACAACGCGGCGACCTTCGCCTGCGATGCGCAGGCGCGCAGGATGCCGCACATGGTCAGCCCGCTGTCGTGCTCGATGCCCTTGGTAACGCTGATGGCGATGCCGCGAAAATCCTGCAAGGTGATCACGACTTCGCGGAATGCCCGCGACGGCACGGCCACGACCACCGCACCCGCTCCGCGCACGGCCTCCGCCAATTCGTCCACGCAGTGCAGGCCCGCCGGCAACGTCACCCCGGGCAGGTAGCGCTCGTTGCGGCCGGTGGTGCGCACCTCGGCCAGATGCGCGGGGTCATGACCCCAGAGCGCGACTTCGTGGCCCGATTCGCGGAGCAGCTTGGCGAGCGCCGTGCCCCACGCGCCCGCGCCGAGAACGGTGATGTTCATGGGAGTGTTTTGCCGCGAAAGGACGCAAAGGACGCAGAGAAGGAGGGGAAACGTCCAACGCTCAACGTCCAACGCTCAACTTCCAAAGACGCCGTCAAGCACACCTTTGGAAGTTGGAAGTTGAGCGTTGGACGTTGAACGTTTCGGGTTTTCATCTTTGTGCTCTCTGCGCCCTTTCGCGGCTAAGGCTTGGTTTCCGGCGGCTCTTGCTTCTTCGCGCCGATGCGATTCTCCGTGCCGGCCAGCAGGCGCTCGATGTTGGCCTTGTGCTTGTAAATGGCCAGCGCGCCCAACGCCGCTGAGACGCCGATGAGCAAGCCGCCGTTCCCCGTGAGCCACACTGCCAACGGCAGCGCCACCGCCGCCACGATGGACGCGAGCGACACGTAGCGGCTCGCCGCGAAGACCACGAGCCACGTCGCCAGCGCGATGCCAAACGCCGCCGGGGCCAGCGCCGCGAACACGCCCGCCGTGGTGGCGATGCCCTTGCCGCCCTTGAACTTCAGCCAGCAGGTGTAGTTGTGCCCGAGGATGGCGCAAATGCCGGCGAGGGCTGGCAAGTGTGGTGTGAGAGTGTCTGAGGAAATCCGCTGGCATGCCGGTGCGATGACCGCCACGACGAAGACACCCTTCATGGCATCCGCCGTCAGCACGAAGATTCCCGCTCCCTTGCCCAGGATACGGAAGACATTCGTTGCCCCAATGTTTCCGCTGCCCACGCTGCGGATATCCACGCCCTTCGCCTTCGCGACGAGGAAACCGGTCGGAATCGAGCCGAGCAAGTAGCTCAACAGAATCAGTGTGATGAGGGCGGCAGCCACGCGCGGAGTATGTTTCGGGCGGGCGAAGTTCAAAGTTCAAAGTTCGGAGGCACCATCGCGCGTGTCGGCGGCTTGCAGCCGCCGTGTTGCGGGTGGGCGGAAAGAGGAGTGTCCGAGCATTCTCACGCCACAGACGGCGACTGCAAGTGGCCGGCACGGGAAACGGATGCCAAACGCCCGCGTTGTCAGCCGCACTTCCACAGGGCACACTGCCGTCTGTGGCAGTTGAAAAAATCCGCGTCGCCGTCATCGGCACTGGCTCGTTGGGCAAGGAACACGCCCGGCTCTACGCCGAGCTGGCGCGCACTGGCGCGGTGGAGTTCGCCGGCGTCTTTGACGCCAACCCGGAGGCCGCGCGCAAGCACGCCGCCGCGCACGGCACGCGGGCGTTCACTTCCATCGCCGAGGCCGCTGCCGCGAGCGATGCGTTGAGCATAGTCACGCCCACCACGACGCATTTCGACATCGCCAAGACGCTGCTAGAAGCCGGCCGGCACGTGCTCGTGGAGAAGCCGATGACCGAGCGCTCCGACCAGGCGGCGGAGTTGGTGCGGCTCGCCCACGACCGCGCGCTCGTGCTGCAAGTCGGCCACGTCGAGCGCTTCAATCCCGTCTTCAGCTACCTCGAAACCGCCGCGCCAGAGCCGCGCTTCATCGAGTGCCACCGGCTCTCGCCGTTCCCCGCGCGCAGCACGGACATCGGCGTGGTGCTGGACTTGATGATTCACGACCTCGACGTGGTGCTGGCGTTCGTGAAATCACCGGTCGTGAGCGTGGACGCGGTCGGCATTCCGGTCCTGAGCAAGAGCGAGGACATCGCGAATGCGCGGCTGCGCTTCGCCAACGGCTGCGTGGCGAACCTCACCGCCAGCCGCATCAGCCCCGAGCGCCTGCGCAAAATCCGCGTCTTCAGCGGCGGCGCACAGCCCAGCTACATCTCGCTCGATTACCGCGAGCAGAAGGGGTTCATCTACCGCCTCGCCGGGGACGACGCGGAGAAAAGCTCACTGCTCAAGCTGCTCCTCTCCGCGAACGACTCGGCCATCGTGAGCGAGTTCGCCGGGAAGAAAATCGTGCGCGAACCGGTGCCCATCGCGAAGGACGAGCCGCTCAAGCTCGAGCTGGCACACTTCGTCGAGTGCGTCCGCGAGCGTCGCACGCCAAAGGTCAGCGGCGCGTCCGCCAAGCACGCACTGGACGTGGCGTTTGAGATTACGCGCCAAATACGCGTAGGAGACGACGTGAGGAGTCTCTAACTGAACCCCGAAGTGAAGCAAAGTGAGAGACTCCTCACGTCGTCTCCTAC
>CAIPBN010000286.1 GCA_903863315.1 uncultured Verrucomicrobiota bacterium
CCAACTGGCGGTAAGTGCCGTCGGCGCCGAGCACCCGGGCCTTCACATTGTCCGCCAGGACGCGGTCCAGCACCTCGTGCTTCACCCGGTCGCGGAGGTTGCCGTCCTCGATGGGAAACACGACCTCGACGCGGCGGAAGAAATTGCGGGGCATCCAGTCCGCGCTGCCCACGAAGATCTCCGGCTGGCAGGCGTTCTCGAAGTAGAAGATGCGGCTGTGCTCGAGGAACCGGTCCACCACGCTGCGCACGGTGATGTTCTCGCTCACCCCCGCCACGCCGGGGCGGAGACAGCAGATGCCGCGCACGATCAGATCAATCTTCACCCCCGCTTGCGACGCGCGGTAAAGCGCCTCGATCACGCCGCGATCCACAAGGGAATTCATCTTGGCGATGATGCGGGCGGGCAGGCCGCGCCGGGCGTTGGCCGCCTCGCGCGCGATGAGCTTGAGCATCCGCGCGTGCAGCTCGAACGGGGCGACCAGCAGCTTGCGCGTGTCCTGGAACTGGCAGATGCCCGTGAGCAGGTTGAACAGGGACGCCACATCCTCGCCGAAATCGGGCTGGCAGGTGAACAGGCCGAGATCCGTGTAAAAGCGCGCGGTGGTGGCGTTGTAGTTCCCCGTGGCGAGATGCACGTAACGGCGGATGCCATCGGGATCACGCCGCACGACCAGCGTCATCTTGGCGTGGATCTTGTAGCCCACGAGGCCATAGACCACATGCACGCCCGCCTCCTCCAGCCGCCGCGCCCACGCGATGTTGTTCGCCTCGTCGAAGCGCGCCTTCAGCTCCACGACGGCCGTCACCTGCTTGCCGTTGCGCACCGCGTTCATCAGCGCGCCGACGATGCGCGGGTCGCCACCGGTGCGGTAGAGCGTCATCTTGATCGCCAGCACCTCGGGGTCTTCCGCGGCACGCGTGAGGAAATCCACCACGCTGCTGAAGCTGTCGAACGGATGATGCAGCAGCACATCCCGCTCGCGGATGGCCGGGAACAAGTCCGTCACGTCGCGCAAGGCCGGGGCCGCGGGCGCGATGAACGGCGGGTCGCGCAGCTCCGGCGAATGGTCGCCCTCGACAATCGCCATGAGCCGCACCGGGTTGATCGGGCCGTCAATGACGTATAAGTCGTCCTCGGTGAGGTGCAGCTTCTCCAGCAGTTCGGCGCGGATCTCGGGCGGACAATCCGCCGCGACCTCCAGCCGCACGGCCTCGCCCTTGCGGCGGTTGTGCAGCTCGGCCTCCACGGCCTTGAGCAGGTTGGCGACGTCCTCCTCGTCGATATACAGCTCGCTGTTGCGCGTGACGCGGAACTGCCAGTGCCCCAGTAGCTTCGCCCCCGGGAACAGGTCCCCGAGGTAATCGCCAATCACATGGGCGAGAAAAACATATTCCTGCCGGGAATCCTCGCGCGGCAGCTTCACCAGTCGCGGCAGCGCACGCGGCACCTGCACGACCGCCAGCCGGCGCTGCTCCACGCCGTTCTGCTTCAGCTCCACCTGCACGATGAGGTTGAGCGTCTTGTTGAGCAGTTGCGGAAACGGATGCGCCGGGTCCAGCCCCAGCGGCGTCAACACCGGCCGCACCTCTTTTTGGTAATAGCTTTCCACCCACACGCGATCGCCGCCGCTCAGTTCACCCACGTCCAGAAAGCGAATCTCCTTCGCCGCCAGCGTCGGCACAAGCTGCTCGCGCCAGCAGCGGAACTGGGCCTCGACCAGCCGGCGCACGCGGCGGTTGATGGCGCGGAAACACTCCGTGGCCGTCAGCCCGTCCACGCTGCGCTCCACCACATCGCTCTCGATCTGCTGCTTGATGCCCGCCACGCGCACCTCGAAGAACTCGTCCAGATTCGAGCTGGTGATGCAGAAGAACTTCACGCGCTCCAGCAACGGCGTGCGCGGGTCCAATGCCTCGTCGAGCACCCGCTGGTTGAACTCCAGCCAGCTCAACTCGCGGTTGAGGAAGTGCTCCGGGTTGAATGGAATGGTGGTTTCAGGCATGCCAAAGGGCGCACACCTTAGGGCACAGCCAGCCGGGCTGCAAAGTGACATTTGCGCGGCACGAGGCGGCCAGCACCACGTAGCGCCGGCCTCTGGCCGGCTGTGTCGCAAGCGTCCCCGCTTGCCGGGTGGGCCGAGACCGAGGCGTATCACGAAGCACTCCGATGCGACCGGAGCGGAACTTTTCCTTCCGACACCGCGCCGCTTCCGGCATAACGCGGGCATCGCATGAAGCCCTGTCTCCGCCTTTCGCTCGCCAGTCTGCTGTTCAGTCTCCTCGCCGGCCTTGCTTCCGCCGCCGATGCCCCGAAGCTCTTCACCGAGGGCGTGCGTTCGACTGAACCGCTCTCGCCCGAGGAGCAGCGGCTGAAGTTCCATCTCCCGCCCGGCTTCAAGATTCAGCTCGTCGCGGCGGAACCGGACCTCCGCAAGCCGATGAACATGGCCTTCGACTCGGCGGGCCGCCTCTGGGTCACGGAGTCGCGCGAATACCCCTTCGCCGCGGCCAACGCCGCCCTCGCGCGCGACACCATCCGCATCTTCTCGGACTTCGACGACAACGGCCGCGCCCGCAAGGTCACGACCTTCGCCACCAACCTGAACATCCCCATCGGCATCTACCCGTTTCGCTCGCCTGCCAGCAACGCCCCGAAGCCCAACCCCAATTCCCCCTCCCCTATCACCCATTCCCTGACCTGGAAGTGCATCGCCTGGTCCATCCCCAACATCTGGCTCTTCGAGGACACGGACGGCGATGGCGTCGCCGACAAGCAGGAAGTGCTCTACGGCCCGTTCGACCA
This sequence comes from uncultured Verrucomicrobiota bacterium, assembly GCA_903863315.1. Lineage (GTDB taxonomy): Bacteria > Verrucomicrobiota > Verrucomicrobiia > Limisphaerales > SXTU01 > SXTU01. The sequence goes on from CAIPBN010000286.1 coordinate 2,806, forward strand.
CACTCGCGACACGCACGGGAACCAAGCCAGCTTCCGCCGCGGCCTCGACGGCTGGATTTACGCCACCCACGGCTTCAACAACCAGTCCCGCGTGTCGGGTCGCGACGGCCACGAAATCTTCCTCCCCTCTGGCAACGTCTATCGCTTCCGCCTCGACGGCTCGCGCATCGAGCACTGGACCCACGGGCAGGTCAACCCCTTCGGCCTCACCTTCGACCCGCTGGGAAATCTCTACTCCGCCGACTGCCACAGCTCGCCCATCTACCAACTCCTGCGCGGCGCGCACTACCCGAGCTTCGGCCGCCCGCATGACGGCCTCGGCTTCGCGCCCACGACCATCCAGCACACGCACCACAGCACCGCCATCTGCGGCATCACGCACATCAGCGACCCGTCGTGGCCCGCCGAGTTTCAGGGCAATCTTTTCATCGGGAACGTCATGACCAGCCGCATCAATCGCGACCGCCTCGAATGGCGCGGCAGCACCAGCGTGGGCCATGAGATGCCCGACTTCCTCAGCACGGACGACCCGTGGTTCCGTCCGGTGGATTTGCAATTCGGACCGGACGGCGCGCTGTGGGTGGCGGACTTCTACAACCGCATCATCGGCCACTACGAAGTCCCGCTGCTGCACCCGGGACGCGACCGCGAGCGCGGCCGCATCTGGCGCATCGTCCCACCCGTAGGAGCCGACGTGAGGAGGCTCAAACTTGTCTCAGACGGAAAGTCAGAGACTCCTAACGGCGTCAGCGCCAACCGGGACGAGCTAATCGGCGAACTCAAGTCGCCAAATCCTACTCGCCGCGCCCTTGCCCGCGAGGAACTCGCCCTGCTCCCCAACGCCAACGCCAACGGCCTGCTCACCCAAGCCGCGACGGGCGGCTGGCACTTCCGCATGGAGGACAGCCGCACCGGCTTGCTGACCACCAGCCTCTGGCTCCTGCAACGCGCCGGCGCGCTCGACGACCAAACCCTGTTGAAGGCGCTGCAAGACCGCGACGAAGCCGCCCGCGTCCACGCGTTACGCATCCTGACCGAGCGCGGACTGCGAATCGCCGCGCAATCTAAAGGCCCAGCGCTGCCGGCGTCTCCCCCTCTCCCAGCGGGAGAGGGCCGGGGTGAGGGAGAACGGCCACTTGCGCCCAGCGCTCCCCTCCTCTCCGCCACGCGCACCGCACTCGCGGACCCGAGCGCCCACCTCCAGCGCGCCGCCGCGGACGCCCTCGCCGCGAACCCGCACCCCGACAACCTCGCCCCGCTCCTCGCCTTGCAGGAGCGCGTCCCCGCCGAGGACACCCACCTCACCCACGTCGTGCGCCTCGCCCTGCGCGAGCAGCTTCGCCTGCCCGGCGCGTTCGCGAAGCTCTCCGGCGAGCCGCTCCCGCTCGCTGACGCCCGCGCGTTCGCCGCAGTCGCCACGAGCCTCACCAACGCCGAGGCCGCCAGCTTTCTCGTCCGCCACGTCGAGCAACACACCGAGCCAGCGGATGTCCTCGCCCGCTACGTCACGCACGCCGCCCGCTACGTGCCAGACGCGGACTTGCCGAAACTTGCCAGCCTAGGCCGCAAGCAATTCGCCGCCGACCTCGACACGCAGGCCGCCCTCTTCAAGGCTATGCACGACGGCCTGACCGTGCGCGGCGGTGCGCTGCCACCGGACTTGCGCGTCTGGGGCACCGACCTCGCCGGCCAGCTCCTCGCCCCTGCCGCCAAGGCAGCGGCATGGAGCTACGTGCCCTTGAACCCCGCCGCGCCCGGCCGCAACCCCTTCGCCTTCGAGGAGCGCACCAGCGCCGACGGCCGGAAGACCCGCCTCATGTCCAGCCTCCCGCACGGCGAGACCCTGACCGGCATCCTGCGCTCCCCCGTCTTCGTCCTGCCGAAACAACTATCCTTCTACCTCTGCGGCCATGACGGCTTCCCGCAACAACCTGCCGGGGGAAAGAACTTTGTTCGGCTGCGCCTCGTAGAGGATACGGACAAGGCAGAGGCCGGCGCAGTAGGATCGGCAACTGACACCGCCGACTCCTTCTCCCTTCGCGCAGCGAGGGGAGAAGGTGGCCGCAGGCCGGATGAGGGGAGCGGCGGCTTGCGCCCGGAGGTTCACCCCTCACCCCGGCCCTCTCCCCTCCTCCGAGGAAGGGAGAGGGAGCCGGAACCGGTCGTAGACGAAAGTGAGTTCGCAGCCGCTCTCCCTCACCCTGACCCTCTCCCGCAGGG
>CAIPBN010000287.1 GCA_903863315.1 uncultured Verrucomicrobiota bacterium
TCACCATCCGTAGCGTCAGGACGGCGACTGGAAGTCGCCGGCACGGGGCTGCGGAGCATCGCGCGGCCCTCGGGGTTTCCAAACTTTAGTTCCGCCTCTGCATCATAGGCCACGCCACCGATGGATTCGCGCATGAGCGCGCGGAACAGCGGGTTCACGAACTTCAGGATGGCTTCGCGGCTGCGGAAATTGTCTGAAAGCGCGATGACACCCGATCTGCCACGCCACTCTCTCGCGTAGCTGGCGAAGATGTGCGGGTTCGCAAGGCGGAAGCGGTAAATGCTTTGCTTCAGGTCGCCGACGAGGAAGCGGTTTGCGTCCGCGCCCTCGCCGCTGACGAGGCGGAGGATGGCGTCCTGGGCGGCGTTAATGTCCTGATATTCGTCCACGCAAACGTGCGCGAACTGCGCGCGGCAACGGCGGGCGACGCCGGTCGTATCGTCGCGCAGGAGGCGCAGGGCGAACTGCTCCAAGTCCGCGAAGTCCACGCCGCCGAGCTGACGTTTGGCCTCGCCGAAGCGCGTGGTGAACTGCTGCGTGAGCTGAACCAGCGCGGCCATTTCGTGCCGGCACCAATTCCAATCCTCAGTCAGCGCGGCGGCGGAGCCGTCAGGGCCGAGCAGCGAGAAGAAGAATTCCGCTTCCTCGAAGAGCTTGGCGAAGGGCGGGCGCAACTTTGTCTTCGTTCCACGTGGCCAGTCAGCATCGGCAGCAACGATTTCCGCGAGCACGACGGCCATGGCCGCTGTGGTAGGGCGCGCTGTCCTCAGCGCGCCGCCGGGCCCTTCGAGCGCGCAACCGGCACGCTGGGGACAGTCGCGCCCTACCAAGTCTGTTGGCAGGGCAGTCAGGGCGGCTTTGCTCCGCTTCAGCGCGGGCACGTCGGGGGCGGTGGCGAGGGCGGGAAGCCATTCGTTGCGCCACTCGGTGAGGCCGGAGAGCAGCCAGTCGTGCCACTGCGTCGGAGTGTGTTTGCCTAAGGCACCGAGTTGCGCGGCGAACCACGCGTCGGGGTAGGGTAGGGTTTGGCTATAGCGGTGGAGCTTCCAGACGAGCACGCGGAGGTGCTCGTCCGAGCCGCGACCGGCGCGGCGGATGAGTTGCTGGACGGCGCTGCTGTGCGGGTGGCGGTCGGCGTAATGCTCGGCGAGCAACGCGGTGAGCGTGTCGCGGGCGAGCGGACGCGTCTGGCGTTCGTCGAGGATGACGAGCTGCGGGTCAATCGCGAGGTGGTGGAAGTGCTCACGGACGAGACGCAGGCAGAAGCTGTGCAGGGTGGAAATCTGCGCGGTGTCGAGGAGGGCGAGTTGCTCGGCGAGGCGGTCGGCGGCAGCAGCCGGTGCCTTCTCCAACTCGTCTTGCAGTGCCTTCCTCAGCCTCGCGCGCATCTCGGCGGCGGCGGCTTCGGTGAAGGTGACGAGCAGCATCTGGTCGAGCGACGCGCCTTCACGCAGCAGTTGCAGGCAGCGTTCGATGAGCGTGCGCGTCTTGCCCGTGCCCGCGCCGGCGACGACGAGCACGTTGCCGCGCGCGGCGATGGCGGACTGCTGGGCCGGAGTGAAGTTGCTCACGTTTCCTCCTCCTTCGCGGCGGGCTTGGGCAGCGTGCGGTAGGGCTGAGTCCACGAGTCGAAGCGGCAGATGGCGCGGTATTCGCATCGGTCGCAGGCCTTGTCGCTGGCGCTGAGACGGACGGGGGAGACGGAGATTTCGCCGGCGAAGATGGCCTCGCCCAAGCGGCGGAGGTTAGCTTCGACTTGGGTGAGCAGTGAGTTGAACTCGGTGGAAGGCAGCGCGTCGCCACCGCGTTTGCTGAGGGCACCGTCCTTGTTGAGTGTGTAACGGAACTGGCCGCTGGCCTGGCCGCCGGGGCGGGAGTCGAGCAACGCGCGGTGCGTGAAGTCGAA
>CAIPBN010000288.1 GCA_903863315.1 uncultured Verrucomicrobiota bacterium
CACCAACGCGATGATCCACGAACTCACCTGTGACCGCGCCGGCAACGTGTGGGCCGCCGGCATGTTCAAGGGCGCGCTCAAGCTCGCCGACCGCACCGTCACCAGCCACGGCGACAGCGATCTGCTCCTCACCCACTTTGATCCCACCGGAAAGCGCCTCTGGACGCGCACCGGCGGCGGCCCGCGGGTGGACTACGGTCTGGGTGTCGCCACGGACGGCGCGGGCAATTCCTTCCTCACCGGCGAGTTCACCGACACGGCGGAGATTGCTGGCTCACCGCTCACCAGCAGCGGCAGCACGGAGATTTACGTGGCGAAGTTTGACCGCGCCGGGACGCTGCGCTGGCTCACCCAAGGCGGGGGCGACAAGGGCGACAACGCCTACACCATCGTCGCCGACGCGCGCGGCAACCTCTACCTGTCCGGCAACATCAGCGGCACGGCCAAGTTCGGCCCGCACACGGTGACGAGCGCCGGGGGCAACGATGTCTATCTCGCCAAGCTGAAAGCCCGCTGATGCGGAGCGCCGCCCCAGCCCGCCGAACTTTCCGCTTTGCACCGGGGCGGGCCTCGCGTTCCATCGCGCGGTGGACCAAGTGCTCCCCAAGTTGCTGCCTCTGCTCGCCGCGCTGCTGTATGTCGTCGGCGCGCTGCTGGCCAAACGCGCCACGGACTTCGGCGTGGGCATCTGGCGCACGGCCTTCATCGCGAACCTGATTTCAGCGGCCATCTTCGCGCTGCTGCTGCCGTTTGGTGGCACCTTCCACCCCGGGCTGCTGTGGCAGCCCGCGCTCGTCGCAGTCTTTTATCTGCTCGGCCAGTTCATGAACTTCCTGGCGCTGCAGCACGGCGACGTCTCGGTTGCCACCCCGGTGATGGGCTTGAAAATCATTCTCGTGGCTGTGTTCACGACGCTCCTGCTCACATCGGGCGTGTCGTTGAAAATGTGGGTCGCAGCAGGGCTCAGCTCGGTCGCCATCGCACTGTTGAACCGCACGGACGGCACCCCGCACCACCACGTGGGTCGGACGATTCTCTACGCCGGCAGCTCGGCAACGATGTTCGCGATCTTTGACGTGCTTGTGCAGAAGTGGTCACCCGCTTGGGGGCTGGGCCGGTTTCTGCCGGTGATGCTGGGTTTCACCGCGCTGTTCAGCTTTGTCTTCGTGCCATTCTTCCATGCGCCGCTGCGGGAGATTCCGCGCCCGGCATGGCCGTGGCTGCTGGGCGGGTGCGGGTTCATCGGCCTGCAATCGGTGGTGTTTGTGAGCACCATCGCGCAGTTCGGCGCAGCGACGACCGCGAACGTGATCTACAGCTCACGCGGCCTGTGGAGCGTGCTGGCGGTCTGGGTGGTCGGCCACTGGTTCGCCAACCGCGAGCAGCACCTCGGCGCGACCGTGCTGCGCTGGCGGCTGGCAGGAGCGGTTCTGATGATGGCGGCGATCGCCTTGGTGCTGGTTTAGCAACCACACGATGGCGCGATTTTCCTCTTCCCCGTAACTCGCGTTCCGCGACACTGCGTCTGAAACACGTCATGACTCGTCGCTCCATCACTCTCTCCCTCTTTGCGCTTCTGTGCGCTCTTTGTGGCCAGTCCTCCGCCGCGCCAAAGCCCAACGTCTTGTTCCTCGCCATCGACGACCAAAACGACTGGATTGGCTGCCTCGGCGGACATCCGCAGGTGAAGACGCCGAACATTGACCGGCTCGCCAAGCGCGGCACGCTGTTCACCAACGCCCATTGTCAGGCCCCGCTTTGCAACCCATCGCGCTCCAGCCTGCTCACCGGCCTGCGCCCGTCCTCCACCGGCATTTACGGCCTTGCGCCCGGCATCCGCGATGTGGATGCGACCAGAAACCACGTAACGTTGCCGCAGACTTTCACCAGCGCGGGCTACTTCACCTACACCTGCGGCAAGATTTATCATGACGGCTCCGTGAAGCCGAAGGACCGCGCCGCTGAGTTCAACGAATGGGGACCAGCTCCCGGCATCGGCAAGCCCACCCAGCGCATCAACAAACTGCCACCGCCACAGCACCCGGCGATGGACTGGGGGCCGTTCCCAGAGAAGGACGAGGACGGCGGCGACTACAAGATTGCGACCGCCGCGATGGAAGCCTTGCAGAAAGCGCCGAAGGACAAGCCGTTCTTCATCAGCGCCGGTTTTCGCCTGCCGCACGTCCCCTGCTTCGCGCCGCAGAAGTGGTTCGACCTCTACCCCGACGCCACGCTCCAGATGCCACCCCTCAAGCCCGGCGACCGCGATGACACGCCGCGCTTCTCCTGGTATTTGCATTGGAAGCTCCCCGAGCCGCGCCTCGTCACGTTGGAGAAGCTGAACGAAATCCGCCCGCTCGTCCGCGCCTACCTTGCGAGCATCAGCTACATGGACGCGCAGGTCGGCCGCGTGCTTGACGCCCTCGACGCCACGGGCCGCGCCAACGACACCATCATCGTCCTGTGGAGCGACCACGGCTGGCATCTCGGCGAGAAAGGCATCACGGGCAAGAACACCCTTTGGGACCGCAGCACGCGCGTGCCGCTCATCTTCGCCGGACCGGGCATCGCCCAGGCGGCGAAGTGCGGACGCCCCGCCGAGTTGCTGGACATGTTCCCGACCTTGCTCGAACTCGCCGGGCTACCCGCGCGCGCCGACCTCGAAGGCCACAGCCTCGTGCCGCAACTCAAGAACGCGCAGGCCCCGCGTGAGTGGCCCGCCATCACCACGCACAACCAGGGCAACCACGGCATCCGCACCGAGCAATGGCGTTACATCCGCTACGCCGACGGCTCCGACGAACTCTACGACATGGCACGCGACCCGAACGAATGGACCAACCTCGCCGCCGACCCAAAGCACCAGCAGACCAAGACCGACCTCGCCAAGTGGCTGCCGAAGAAGGACGTGCCCGCCGTCCCCGGCAGCAAGCATCGCATCCTCACCTACGACCCGCAGACCAAGGCCGTCGTGTGGGAAGACGAGCCAGTGAAGGCGAGCGACCCGGTGCCGGTGTTTTGAGGTGGATTGTTGCTTGCCAGCCTCGGAGTCGTCCGGCTTACTTCGCCGGAATTTTTTCGCGCCATGCCGCTCTCCGCTGAACAACTCGTCAAAGCCAAGTCGCTCGGATTTTCCGACCGCCAAATCGCCCATCTGACCGGTCGCACCGAGGACCAGGTCCGCGCCGACCGCAAAGCCATCGGCCTCGTGCCCAGCTACCGGCTCGTGGACACCTGCGCGGCGGAGTTCGAGGCTTACACGCCCTACTACTATTCCACCTACGACCGTGGCGACGACGAGGTGAAGGGCAACACGGCCAAGAAGGTCATGATTCTCGGCGGCGGGCCGAACCGCATCGGGCAGGGCATCGAGTTCGACTACTGCTGCGTCCACGCGGCCTTCGCGCTCAAAGAAGATGGTTTTGAAACCATCATGGTGAACTCGAACCCGGAGACGGTTTCCACCGATTACGACACGAGCGACAAGCTGTTCTTCGAGCCGCTCACGCTCGAAGACGTGCTGCACATTTACGAGCGGGAGAAGTGCTGGGGAGCCATCGCGCAATTCGGCGGCCGGCTGAAGGTCAGCGGCAGCTTCGCGGCACTTGCCGCCGTGCTCTTCGCGGCGATGCTGGACAAACTCCAGATTCCCCAGCCGCCCAACGGCACTGCCACGACCGTCGAGGAAGCCATCGTCATCGCCAAGCGACTGACTTACCCGGTGCTCGTGCGGCCTTCGTTCGTCCTCGGCGGGCGCGCGATGCAAATCGTCTTCTCGGAGCAGGAGCTGCGCGATTACTTCCACCACAACGCCGCCCTGGAAATCTCCGCCGGTCGCCCCGTGCTCGTGGACAAGTTCCTCGAAGACGCGACCGAGGTGGACGTGGATTGCATCACGGACTGCGGCCAGTTCGCCAACCCGGCGGATGGCACCATCGTCATCGGCGG
>CAIPBN010000289.1 GCA_903863315.1 uncultured Verrucomicrobiota bacterium
CGAGTTTCCCCGGCAAGCGGCGGAGTTGAAGCTCGCCACGGCGGAACACAACCGGCTCACCCGCGCCCGCCAGCAGGCCCCCGATCTCGTCACGCAGAGCGAACTCGATCAAGCGCTGGCCAAGCTGGAGACCACCCGCGCGCTGGAAGCCTCCTTGCAGGCCGGCCTCAAAGTCAGCCAGGCTGGCGCCGAGGCTGCCGACACCCGCATCGCAGCCGCCCAATCCGCCGTGGCCGCCGCGCAAGCCAGTCTCGCGGCCACCACGGCGGGAATGCAGGCCGCCGAGGCTCAGCTCACCGCCGTCCGGGCCAGCCAGCAGGCCGCCGCCTCCAGCCGCCAGGCCGCCGCCGCGCTCGTCGAGGTTGCGCGCGCCAATGCCGGACGGGTTGCCACCATGACCGCGTATCTTCGGCTCACTGCTCCGTTCTCCGGTGTCATTACTGCGCGGCAAGTGGACCTCGGCGCGTTCATTCCCGCCGCCACCACCGGCAGCACGCCGCAAAGCGCCGCCGTCCTGACACTCATGGACTTCGACACCGTGCGCGTGCAGGTGCCGATGACCGAGCTGGAGGCCGCGCTCGTCGCGAAGGGCCAGCCGGTGAAAGTCGCGCTCGACGGACTGCCGGGCAAAGTCTTCGAGGGCACGGTCACGCGCTTCGCCGGCGCGCTGGACGAGAGCACGCGCACGATGCTCGTCGAGGCCGAACTGCCGAACCCCGGCCACACGCTGCGTCCCGGCATGTATGCCACTGTGCGCGTGGGCGTGGAGAAGCACACGAACGTGATGCTCGTGCCGAGCGAGGCGCTGGTGATGGAAAAGACCACCGCCTTCCTCTTCCTCGCCGAGAGTGGCAAGGCGAAGAAGACACCGGTGAAGATTGGCTTCAACGACGGCGCGAAGGTGGAAATCGTCTCCGGCCTCGCCACGACGGCGAAGGTGATTCTCGTCGGGAAGATGGCCTTGACCGATGGACAGGCCGTCAACGTGCAGGAGGGCAAGTGAAGATTTCAGTATTCAGTATTCAGTGTTCAGGAGGAGAAGGAACCGCTGTGTCCGAAGGCCGCGACGGTGGTAGGGCGCGCTGTCCTCAGCGCGCCGGTTGGGTGTCCGTTTGGTTCAACGGCGGGTTGAGGACAACCCGTCTTACCAACTTGGTAGCTCTCCTCTGTTCGGTGCTGCTCGCAGCCGCCGAGACAAATAAGCCCGTTCTTTTGTTGTTCAATTATGACAACGGCGCGTATCTCATTGACCTCCCCACTGCGCTGAAGCTCGCCGGCGCGCAGAACCTCGATGTGCAGCTCGCCCGCGAGCGGTTGCGGGAAGCGCAGGCCCAGCACGACGCAGCGCTTTACAACTTCTTCCCGTGGGTCGCTCCGGGAGTCGCCTACCGGCGGCACGATGGCCGCATCCAGGACGTGGGCGGCACGGTCTTCGACGCGAGCAAACAGCACTACGCCTTGGGCGCGAATGTGGAAGCGCGGCTGGAACTTGGCGAAGCGTGGTTCAAGTCGTTGGCCGCCAAGCAACTGGCGAAAGCGGCCGACCACGCCGTCGAGGCCCAACGGCAGGAAAGCGTGTTCAACGCGGCTATCGGTTACTTCGACCTCGTGAAAGCCCACGCAACCATGGCGGTCGCGCAAGACGCGGCCCGCGTGGCGGGCGACTATGCCAGCCAGCTCCAGCGCGGCACCGAACTGGGGCTCATTTTCAAAGGCGACACACTGCGCGCACGCGGCCAGGCGGAGCGCAATCAGCTCGCCGTCCAGCAAGCCCGGGAACAGCAGCGGGTCGCCGCCGCCCGGCTGGCCCAAGTGCTCCGCCTCGATCCGTCCGTGGACCTGATTCCCGCCGACAACGAACTGCTGCCGCTGACCCTGACACCCACGAACGCCGCGCTCGACTCGCTGGTGGCGCAGGCTCTGGCCACCCGGCCGGAGTTGAAGCAGGGCGAGGCCCTGGCCGCAGCGGCACAGAGGAGCCGTGACGCCGCCACGGTCGGCCCCTTGGTCCCGAATCTTGGCGCGCAGGCGTTTTTGGGCGGGCTGGGCGGAGGACGGAACAACGACATGGGCAATTTCGGTGGCACTGAAAACATGGCGCTCACACTCGGGTGGCGATTCGGTCCAGGCGGGTTGTGGGACGCGCCCCGACGCCGGACAGCGGAGGCCCGGCTGGCCGCCACCACGATTGCGACTGAGAAGGTGAAAGACGACATCATCCGGCAGGTGGTGGAAGCCCATACCCGCACGCATTCCCTGGCCGCGCAGCTCGCCACCTTGAAGCGCGCCCTGGCGACTGCGGAAGAGGCTTTCCGCCTCACGCGGGCGCGCAAGGAGCGCGGCATCGGAGTGGTCATGGAGAACATCTTCGCGGAGCAGGAACTCACGCGGGCGCGCAGCGATTACGTGGCCGCCATTGCAGAGCTCAACAAGGCGCAATACACGCTGCAACTAGCTCGCGGCAGTCTTGGCTTGGGACATTGAAGTGCGAAGTGGCAACCATTTCCTCCGCATGCATGCTGAGGAAACGGAAGTTCTAAAGACGAACGGTAGGGCCTTTTTCTGATTGCTAATGGAGCCATTCAACCCCAGTGTCGCCTTACTCTCTGGCGCTCAATGGTAGCCCGTGGTTGCTGAGAATCGCTTATGATCGCCGCGCGCACGAAGTGGCGGCACTGGAGGGTTTCAGAACAAATGAAAACAACCCCAAAACACCAAGCCGGTTTCACCCTCGTGGAAATCATGATCGTTGTCGCCATCATTGGCTTGCTGGCGGCCATCGCCATTCCTAACTTTGTCAAATCACGCGCCATGGCTCAGAAGAACGCCTGCATCGCCAACCTCAAGGCAATTGACGGAGCCATGAATCTCTGGGCCGTTGAGAACAAGAAGTCACCGACTGACACCTACTCACTCACTGACACCAGTCTGCTGAATTTCATTAAGGGATCGTTTCTGCCGGCCTGCCCCGGCGGTGGAACCTACAGCCCGGGTGCCTCCATCAGTGTATCGCCACAGTGCAGTTTGTCCTCCACTGGACACACACTTTGAGGACTGTGTGCCCCGCACAGGTTTGTCCCTGCAAAGGTGGGACGGATTGTTTGCTGGTGGCCGGGGAATGTCACAATTTTCGGCGCTAACACGAGCGACTCCCTTGGAGACGTTCACTGCCCAACGTCACTGACGTAGTCTCTTAGGCTGCTGCGCGCTTGCAACTCAACATGAGGCGCTTAGTCTCTCCGCGATGAAATCAGCTGACATCTCCCAATACTTGAGCCTGCGTAACGCCCTCCTCGCCGAGCGCGCCAGCCTGCAAGCCCGCCTCCAAGAAATTGCCACCGCCCTTGACGAAGGCAGCCGCGCCACCTCGAAGGCATCTGCCGGTGGCCGACGAGTCTTCAGCGCCGCCACCAAGGCGAAGATGGCGGCCTCCCAGCGCGCCCGTTGGGCCGCAAAACTTGCCGGCAAGGCCCCAGCCTCGGCCGTCGCGCCCAAAGCCAAGGCCAAACGCAAGCTCAGCGCCGAGGGCCGCGCGAAGATTATCGCCGCCACCAAGGCCCGTTGGGCCAAGGTGCGCGCTGCCAAGGCCAAGGCGGCTGCCGGTGGAAAGTAGTTCTGCCCGCCCGCGCCTCGCACCTTCACTGCAGCGGTTCCTGCCGGTTCATCCATGAAAACACTGTTTTGGTCCCTGGCGATGGCGGGGCTTTTTTCCGCCGTCGGCAACTCGCAGGAATGGACCCGCTTTCGCGGTCCCAACGGCACCGGCATCAGCCACGCCAAGACGGTGCCGGCGAAGCCCGCTGACGCCGACATCAATTGGAAAGTGGCGCTGCCGGGCATCGGTCACTCCTCGCCAGTCCTTTGGGGAGAGAAGCTATTCGTGACGACCTGCGATCCGGCGGGCGGTCTGCGGGTGCTCTGTCACAACGCCCTGACCGGCCAGCAGCTCTGGCGGAAGGACTTTGCGCAAACCCCGTTCACGCCGCACAAGTTCAACAACTTCGCCAGCGCGACCCCCACGGTGGACGCCGACCGGGTGTATGTCTTGTGGAATGAGACCGAGCACTTCCGTCTGGCCGCGCTGGATCACAGCGGCAAGGTGATTTGGGAACGGGACTTCGGCCCGTTTGTAAGCCAGCACGGCTGCGGCATCTCACCCATTCTCTACCAAGGCATGGTGATTATCGGCAACGAGCAGGATGGACTCGAAGCAGTCAAGGGCAGCACGCGCGCCGGGGAGAGCTTCATCGTCGCCGTGGATGCCAGGAGCGGCTCCACCGTCTGGCAGACACCGCGCAAAAGCGCCGTCGTCGCCTACTCCACTCCATGTGTGTATCAGCCCAAGGGCCAACCCGCCGCTCTCATTTTCAACAGTCGAGGGCATGGCATTTACGCCGTCGCTCCCGAGACGGGCAAGGTGCTATGGGAATATGCGCAGGCCTTCACCATGCGCAGTTGCAGCTCGCCGATCATCGCCGGTGATTTGATCTACGGATCCTGCGGCAGCGGCGGCGGCGGCAACTATGTCACCGCTGTGCGGGCCGGGGATGCCGCGCAAGGCCGCGCTCCAAAACTGGCATACGAGATGAAAAAGTCTGCGCCCTATGTGCCTACAGGGGTGGCGATGGACGACAAGGTCTGGCTGTGGAGTGATGGCGGCGTGTTGACCTGCCTGCACGCGCCGACGGGGGAAATCCGGTTTCAGGAGCGGGTCGGCGGCAACTTTTTCGGCTCGCCGCTCTGGGTGGACGGCCGGCTCTACGCCGTCTCCACC
>CAIPBN010000290.1 GCA_903863315.1 uncultured Verrucomicrobiota bacterium
CGCCGCCACCTGCAACGCCGCCACCAACGGCCTCGCGGAGAAATGCACTTTCGAGCAGGCCAACGTGTTCGACTGGCTCAAAGCCCAGACCACCGTGGGGCCGCACGAGAAACTGGTGCCCAAGTTCGAAGCCGTCATTCTCGATCCGCCCTCCTTCACGCGGAATCGCGCCTCGGTGCCGGACGCCCTGCGCGGTTACAAGGAAATCCACCTTCGTGCGCTCCGGTTGCTGAAACCGGGCGGCCTGCTGGCCACCTTCTGCTGCTCGCACCATGTGGACAGCGCGACCTTCCAAGATGTGATTCTGTCGGCCGCATTCGACACCCGCCGGGTGCTTCGCCGGGTGGCCACCTTTGGCCAATCCCCCGATCATCCGGTCATTCCGAGCATCCCGGAGACGGAGTATCTGAAGGGCTTTGCCTTCGAAGTCGTGCGGTAGGCCGGCCAGCAAATGGCGGCGAAGCGGTTACTTCGCCGGGGCGTTCGTGGACGTCGCCGTCGTGGCTGCCTTCGTAGCTGCGTCTTTGGCTTCCTGAGCTTTGGCGTTGTCCTTCTCCCGTTGGATTTGAGCCGCAGACAAGGAGCCAACCGTCCCATCCGTCAACCGGTAGATAAGGCCGAAGTGATTCAGCAGACTCACGACGAAGCAGACCAGCACGACAAACAGCCCAAGCTTCGGCAGCGCCGTGGGCACCTCGGGATACTTGACCGCGAACGAGGGCTGGGCACCCGGCGGCAGCGAGGCGGTCTCGGTCAACCGCCCTCCGAAAGGCACGTTCATCTTCACGCGACCGTTGATGGCCCAGCCGTTGGCATCCAGGATCGGGCCCAGGTTCCGCTGGCGCAGCTTGAGCCACGCGATGAGCATCGAGGGGGTTGAAATCAGCAGCACGATGCCGCCCATGGCCAGGCACACCTGCCAGAACGGCAAGGTGAGGATGCCCGCCAGGTAGCCCACGAGCGTTGCGAACAAGCTGCCAATGGCCCCGAAGGCAACGCCCAAGGCGGCCACGGTGCCCACATCCACCTTCTTCGGCTCCGGCTTGGCCTTGTCCACATTCGCGGCCGTCGTGGCTGCGGCACCGATTTTGGCGTCCGACTCGGCTTGCGCCGCAGCAGCGCGCTTCGCGACCTGTTCCTCGATCAGACGGACAAGTTTCTTGTAAGGAGCCCAGAACGCCTGTCCGATGCTGATTGGGTTTTCGATGATCTTCGTGACCGTGGCATCCCAGTCGCGGCCTTTGCGATCGTAGAAAACGCCGTTGCGTCCGGTCATCAGGAAGTCCGAGTCACCACCGGTGAAGGCGGCGGCGATAGTCATCTTCTCGCCGCTCGGGCGGGAGCAATCACAGTAGGCGAGATAGGTCTTGGCCATGCCCGCCAGCGCGGCGTGCTTGCCGGCATCCGCCACGGGCACGCACAGGTTGCAACTGCGGCCGTCGAGATAGAGCGTGCCCAACTGGAACACCGCCTTGCGCTCACGGGAGTAGAAGTCCTCGAAGGAGACGAAGTTGACGAGAAGTTGCCGGAGGTCGCGTTGCAAGCGAGCCAGCTTTTCCACTCCGGCGATGGAATTGGCCTCGGCCTCCAGCGTCTTGTCCTTCGCAATCAGGGCCGTGAGCGTCTCCTTGCCGTTGCCGGCGAGGATTTCACGGACGCGAGGCAGGCCCAGCTTCTCCACCGAGCCACCGGCCTTGGCTCCCACCCACGCTTCGTAAGGAGCGAGTTTGCTGGCAATCGCAGCCCACCCTGCCTCCGTGAGGCTCGCCTGTTCGCCAAGCAGCGGCGAAACCACCTCCACATTGAACTTCGCGAGGGCGGCGGTCCACGCAGGGTTGATTCCGTCGCGGAGCGGCAACGCCTTGCCGGCGGCGATGGACGCGATGGGGAAGCCGGCCACCTCGGCCGCGCTGCTGGACATCTCCTTCGTAGCGAGCGCCACGTATTCGGCTTCGGAACGGTTCACGGCCGCAAGCGAGCGGGGATCAAATGCGGCCAGTCGGCAGCGGGTGAAGAAATCATCCACCTTACCCTTCACGGCCTTGAACGCGCCCAAGGCATCGGCGGTCTTGTCGCCGAGGGGCAAGATGTTGGCCGCGTCAGTTTCCGACTTCTTGTTCCACTCGGAGTAGGCGGTCGCATCAGCGAAGAACTGATCCACCTTGGCCTGCGACACCCCGGGACGCGCGCTGCGGTCATTCTCCGCGCCAAGGCAGGCGATGATGTCGGCAATGAGCGCCTTCGTAGGCGCGTCCTCGGCGGCTTCAGCGGGGATAACGCCGTCGCCGTTGAACTGGGTCTGCGCAAAGATCTTCGCCGTGTCCGAAGCGTCGTCCACGGAAATGCTGGTCGCATCCTTTTTTCCGAGGTTCACGAGGATCTGTTTGGCGGAGGCCAGCAACGCCTTGCCCTCCGGATGGGAGTCGTTGATAGCGTTCAGCTCCAGTTGCTCGCCGCTGCGCAGCAACACATCGGGATTCTTGACCATTGCACAGCCCCACGTCACGGCGGCGAGAATCTCCGGCACGCGGATGCGGCCGTCCTTATCGAGGTCGAGGAGGTCGAGCGTCTTTGGGTCCAGCTCAAGCCCGCGCGTGGGGCAGCTCAACGCTGCCCATAGCTTCTGGTCGAGGCTTGGCAGGTTGACCAAGTCCGCCCCGGTCTCGAATCGCACCTGGTCAAAGCCGCCGGCACGGAAGAATTTCCAGACATGCGTGGAGGAACCATTGGTAATCATAAGGGAGCGCTGGGTTGGCTTGGGGGGTTACGTAAAATGACGGAGGCCGTTCAATGCTGGCTTCAACTCAAACCAGGAAATAACTTCTCACCGACGCGCTAGGTTTGTGGGCGGGAGGACGGGCAAACAAGCATTTTTTGCGCAGTCGAGCGCGAAGACAGGGTGCTGTCTAGGCGCCGTCCACCTCGTCAAGGACCGGCCGCAGTCGCACTGGGTGGACTGCGCATGCCCAGCTCACGGTTCAAAAACTCCGTCAGGCGCGGCACGGCCTCCGGTGGCGGACCAATGGCGTGGCCCTTGCCTCTGACGATCTCCAGATGAACCGGCACGCCCACTCGCTTCAATGCAGCCTGAAGCAGCTCGCTCTGGCGCAGCGGCACGAGCCGGTCACGGTCTCCGTGCAGCATGAAAAACGGCGGGGTCTGCCGGGAGACATAATTGGCCGGGTTCGCGGTTGCGACCCGGTCGCGGTTGTCCTGCACCGCTCCGCCGATGAGACGACCCACGTCGCTGAATGGCACCCGCCGCCAAAACCAACTGCCAGTCAGCTCGTCCAGATCGGTCGGCGGATAAAACGCCACCACGCAGCGCACGCGGGAAGACTGGTCAAGGTGCGGTCCCACATCCCACTCCCGCACTCCGGTCGCCGTGCCCAGCAATGCGGCAAGATGCCCGCCCGCCGACGCTCCAAACACACCGATGCGCTCCGGATCCAACTGATGTGCGACGGCCTGCGCGCGCAACCAGCGAATGGCCGCCCGGCAGTCCATGATCTGGGCCGGAAATTTCGCCTCGCTGCTCAGGCGATACTCAATGCTCGCGATGGCGATGCCATTGGTCACGAGCGGCGCGATGGGACACCAGTTTTTGCTCCCCGACTTCCAAGCCCCACCGTGAATCCAGACCAGCACGGGCAGTGGGTTCGTGGCTTGCTCGGGCAGGTAGAGATCCAGGCGCAACGGGCGGCCGGCAGCGCGGGAGTATTCGAGGTCGGCCAGTTTGCGCGCCCCGGTCGGAGCTGGAGTCGTGCAGCCGCAAAGGCCGGCCACGAGCAGCATCACGGTGGCGAATCCGCTCCGGAATTGCCGGCGAAAAGTGAAAATTTCCACGGCTTTGAGCTTTGTCGGCAGAACCCTTCGCGGCAAGCTCGCGCGCAATGGCCAATCGCTTGGATCAAGTCCTGGTGGCTCGCGGGCTGTGCGACAGCCGCGAGAAAGCCAAACGTGCCGTGATGGCGGGACAGGTGCTCGTCAACGGACAGGTCGCACGCAAGCCCAGCGACCCGGTGCGCGAGGCGGACGCGGTGGAACTGGCGGCGACGGAGAAATTCGTCAGCCGCGGCGGGCACAAGCTCGAACACGCGCTGGAGCACTTCCAGCTCGAAGCCACCGGCTTGATCTGCCTCGATCTCGGCGCTTCCACGGGGGGGTTCACCGACTGCCTGCTGCAACGCGGCGCGGCGCGGGTCGTGGCCGTGGACGTCGGCCAGGGCCAGCTCGCGTGGAAGCTGCGTAGCGATCCGCGCGTGGTGGTCATGGAGAAGACCAACGCGCGCGAACTCTCGGTGGAGAAGCTGTCCGCTGCCGGAGCCCCGGTGACCGCGTTCCCCCTGATCGTGGCCGACTGCTCGTTCATCTCGCTGCGCAAGATTCTCCCCGCCGCCGTCAAGCTGCTGACTCCGGGCGGCCGCCTCGTGGCACTCGTGAAGCCGCAATTCGAGGCTGGCAAAGCGGAAGCTGACAAGGGCGAAGGCGTCATCACGGACCCGGCGGTGCATGCCCGTGTGCTGGCGGAGCTGGAGACGTTCATGCAAACGGAGCTGCCGGCCGTCGCCTGGCGCGGGGTGACGACGTCGCCTTTGCTCGGGCCGGCGGGGAACAAGGAATTCCTGCTGTTGCTCGAGGATGTCCGCCCCCGTGTCTGAGCCGCGGGCCGATTTGGACTTTGCGATGAAGACCCGGAAAGGCACGGTTTCGCGTTGATGACTTACGCGGAAGCCATGGCTTATCTGCACGGGCTGGCGATGTTCGGCTCGCGCTTCGGGCTGGAGACGACGCGCCGGCTGGCTGAAGCGGCGGGCAATCCCCAGCAACAGTTGCGCTTCATCCACGTGGCGGGCACGAACGGAAAGGGCTCCACTTGCGCCATGCTGGAGAGCATTTACCGCGCGGCGGGATTGCGCGTCGGACTGTTCACCTCGCCGCACCTGGTCTCGTTCCGCGAGCGGATGCAGGTGAACCGGCAGTTGATCAGCGAGGCGGATGTGGCCCGGCTGGTGCAGGCGGTGCTCAAGGATCAGCGCTCCGGGCTGGACCCAAACCACCCGCCCACGCTCTTCGAGTTCGTGACGGTGATGGCGCTGCGATACTTCGCCGAGCAACGGTGCGAGCTGGTGATCTGGGAGACCGGGCTGGGCGGGCGGCTTGACGCCACCAACATTGTCACCCCGCTCGCGAGCGTCATCACCAACATCGCGCTGGACCATCAGCAGTGGCTGGGAGACACGCTGGCCAAGATTGCGGCGGAGAAGGCCGGCATCATCAAGCCCCATGTGCCCGTGTTCAGTGGCGCAGTGGCCCCGGAAGCTGAGTTGGTCATCCGTTCGACGGCGGAACAAAACCACGCGCCGTTCACCCATGTGACGCACGCGCTGGAAACTGACGCGTCAGCCGGCGGTCCGCTGACCTTGCCACTGCCGGGTGCGCATCAGCGCCGCAACGCCGCACTCGCGGTGGCCGTGGTGGAAGGGCTTCAACAACAACTTCCAGTCAGCCAGGCAGCGTTGCGGCACGGACTGGAAACGGTGCATTGGGCGGGGCGCTTTCAGCGTGCGCAGATCGGCGGCCGCGAGTTCGTGCTGGATGGGGCGCACAATCTGGACGGTGTTCAGGCCCTCGCCGCCGCGCTCCGGGAAACCTATCCGGACCAGCGCCTCGCCCTGGTGGTGGGAATGCTCGCCGACAAGGACTGGGAACTCATGGCGGCGACGCTGGCTCCACTGGGTCATCGCTTCGCCACCGTGCGAGTCAGCAGCGCCCGCACGCTGGAACCGACCTTGCTCGTCGCCGCCTTGCAACGCGCCAACCCGTCAGCCCAAGTGACCGCGCATGCAACCGTGGCTGATGCGCTGGCGGCGGTGGACACGGAACCGCGAGTGGTGGTGGCGGGATCGCTCTACCTCATCGGCGAGGCGTTGGAAAAACTGGGCCTAGCCACCGTGCCCGGCGAACGGGAATTGAACGAGTGGCAGCCGACGCGGTGAAGCCCCGGCGGGCGAACGACTCAGAAGCGCACGTTCAGATTCAGGCTCATCCCGAGATCGAACCGGGTGTAGTCCGCCACCGCAGGGGTGTCCGAATCACGCACTTCATAGGACATAAAGCCGCGCAGGTTCACCTTCTCGTGCAGCGCGATGTAGGCCGAGAGGCCGACGCTGTGGAGGTAATCGAACCGCCCCGTCTGCCAGCCTGCTCGACCGCGTGATCGTGAAGGGCAAAAGCACGCCCGTGGAACTGCTGGAGATTCAAAACCCGCGCACCGTCGCGAATTACGCCGAGCTGGTGAAAGATTGGGATACCGCGTTGGCCCACTACACCGCCGGCCGATTCGCTGAAGCCCGCCCGCTGTTTGCCAAACTCGCAGAGCAGTTCAACGACGGCCCCAGCAAGCTCATGGTCCACCGCTGCGACGAACTGGCCGCCCATCCGCCCGCCGACTGGAAGGGCGTGTGGAAGATGGAAAACAAGTAGCACCGCAAGCGCTGCTGGCCGCCGGTCAGCCCGTGTGCCCCAAGCAGTTCTCCGGGCGACCCAGCACGCGTCCCGGACGAGCCAGCTTGTCTCCCGGCATGCCCGGCCATCGCTCCGGCACGCCCAACGAGTGCGGCGGCGGCTCCGTTTTGGCGGCCTAAAACCTCCCCGTCAGCGCCACGCGGAAGGAGACGGGTTCCGCCGGGTGCAAGTGGATGTCGTTGTAGCCGCCGTTGAGGGCCGGGTCGGGGTTGATGGCTTCGCCGCGCAGGCGGGACTCGTAGAAATACTCAATGTCGCTGGTCTTGCGGTCGAGCAGGTTGAACACGTCCAAGGTCAGCTTCCACTTGGGGTTGAAGGCGTAGCCGGCCTGCAGGTTCACGAGGGCGGACGCGGTCGAGCGCACGGAGTTGTCTTCGATCAATGAGCGCGGGCCGAAGTAGCGCAGGCGCAGGCCACCGAAGAAACCACCGAGGTCATGCACCGCGATGCCTGCCGCGACGACCGTCTCAATCGAGCCGGGGATGGATTGGCCCGCCGGGTCGCGGTCGCGGAAGCGCGCCTGCGAGAGGGACAGGTCGGCGTCGAGCGTGAGCCACTTGGTCGGCGTGTAGTAGTTCGCGAACTCTAGCCCGTAGCGGCGGCTCGGGCGGCTGGCTTCTGTGCTGCCCGCGTCGCCGACGAAGAGCAGCTCGGAGTCAATGTCCAGCCACCACGCGGAGACCGTGCTTTGCAGGCCGGGCACCCAGGTCGTGCGGACGCCAAGCTCCGCGCCCATCGTGCGGACGAGCGGGTCAACCTTGCTGGCCGGCAGGCCGGTGGCGGGGTCAATGGTCGTGGTCGCGCCGCGCCCGTCGTTGCTGTGGAAACCCATCCCGGCGTTCAAGTAAAACTCCGTCTTCGCCCACGGGCCGAGGATGACGCTGCCCTTGGGGCTGGCGAGGAAGTCGGTCACGGTGCCGGAGTTGCGCGGGTCCAGGCTCGCCACGTCGAAGCGGTAGAGGTCCGCGCGCGCGCCCACGACGGTGCGGAGCTTCTCGGCCCACTGCGTCTTGTTCTCGAAGTAAGGCGACGCGCTGGTCTGCCACACATCGTCGCTGCGCGTCGTGCCTGTGCGGACGCGCGCGTTCGCCGTGTTGAGGCTGTTGCGGATGAGGTCGTTGCGGACTTGGAGGCCGATGCTGTTCTCGGACTCGCGCCCGAGGAGCGTCATGTTCCACTCGTGGGTCGCCTTGAGGCCCGTGGTGACGCGCTTGTCCACCTGCTCGAACTGGTCGGGCGTGGTGTCGGTCGTGTCGTTCAGGAAGTAGGTGAAGTTCGAGAACAGGTCGAGGTCGTAGTAGAAGGCGTAGGCCATCAGCTTCGAGGCGGAGGCGTCGTTGCGCCGGTGCCATTCGGCAATCGCGCCGTAGCGTTGCGAGTTGCCGCCGGTGGTCGGGTCCAGCGTGCCGAAGCGGCCGACCTGGAAGCCGCCGGGGACGGCGTTGTTGCCCGTGAGGGCGCGCTGCGCGATTTGGTCGGTGCCGTTCCACTCGCCGCGATAGGCGAAGCCCAGCACGCTCCACCCGAGCGCGTCGTCGCCGGTGCTGTAGCGGAGGACGCCGTTGCCTTTCCAGAAATTGTCGCGCTGCTGCCAGGGGCCGTCCTCGTGCATGAGTTCCACGCCGTAGAGCAACGTGCCGTTGCCGAGCTTGGGCGAGGACGCGAAGACGCCGCGCGCGTAGCCGAAGCTGCCGCCCTCCAACTGCCAGAGCGAACTGGGCAGCGTGCTGGCGTAGGTCATGTCCGCCGCGCCCGCCGACGCGAAGTCGCCATCCGCCGCGCCGTAGGGGCCTTTGCGATAGTCAATGCGCGTGACCAGCTCGGGGATAATCCAGTTGAGGTCCGTGTAGCCCTGGCCGTGACCGTGCGTGGGGAGGTTGATGGGCATCCCGTTGAGCGAGGTGGCGAAGTCGGTGCCGTGGTCGAGGTTGAAGCCGCGCAGGAAATACTGGTTGGCCTTACCCGCGCCGCTGTGCTGCGTGATGATGACGCCGGGGACGGTCTCCAGCAGCTCGCCGGGACGGAGCAACGGTCGCGCGCGCAAGTGGTCGAGGCCGACGGTGCCTTGCGTGGCGGAGTCCGCGAGACCGGTGAGGTCGTCGGCGCGGCCACCGACGATGACATCGGGGAGGCGCGTGGGCGGGGTGTTGGTGAGGGCGGGCGTGGAGTTCTGCGCGAAGGCGGTGGTGACACCGAAGAGGCTGCCAATGAGGACGAACGAACGGGAGACGGAGGGTTGCGACTGAGATTTCATGATGATGATGGTTCTTCCGGGAACCGAGTGGCCCAGCGACGGAGAGTCCGCCGCAGCTTTTGGAGAAAGGGAGAAGCCCGACTGAACGAAACACGGGGCATGGGTTGCCCGGAGATGCGATGCGCGAGGAATGGGTGCGCACCTGCCACCGTGCCGTTTCAGGCTGGCTGGCTCACGCGCAGACGGGCGGGGCGCGACCGGGCAAGAGCAGCCAATGTGTGCGGAGCGGTGCCGTGAGTTGATGAGGCATCAGCCCAACGACAGCTGGCAGGTCGAGAATCGGGACCGCCACCGGAACAAACAGTCCGCACCATTGCCCGGCAGCCAGCGAGTCGAAGGCGAGGCTGCGGTGGCGGTGCGGCCCGGCGGGGCCTGGCGGCGCGGCGTCCCCGGGCACTGGCCCGAGCTTCAACCAGCGCGGGGTCGTTGTGCTGGCGTGCGACGTCTCTCGGCCGGACAGTTTGCCCTTGGCGGCGAGCGATGACCTCGCTGTCGGGCGGAAATGCAAATGGTCATGCGCTGACTCACTGCGCACAAACCAGCCGAGCGCCGCCATCAGCACCGCGAGCACGGCGGCGGTAAGCCGGTGCCGAACCGCGATTACGGATGTCATGGAATTGCGCGCCACTGCACAAACTTTGTAGAGACTGGGATTGCGTTGGTCAACGGTGTGCCGCCCCGGGATGTTTCGGCTGCTTCGAGGCACATCACAGTTGCTTGGCGGTTGAGACTGATTTCCTTGGAGCTTGAATTCTGCTCTCCACCCTGTCATCAAACCCGCCGTCTTGTTCAAGCGCGCCGCCAAACTTGCCGTGATTCTGGCCGTGGCCCTCTCCGTGGGGTTGCACTGGGTGCTGCTCCAGTCCGTCGCGTGGACCGGCATGTTCGTCACCTTTGCGCAGCAGACCACCTTGCGCGAGGCGCTCACCAAGACCTTCGATGGCAAGAACCCCTGCCGCATCTGCAAGCTGATCCGTGAAGGACAGCAGTCCGAACAGGAGAAGGCGTCGGTGCTTCCCTTGGTGAAGATTGAGTCCGTGCCCGGAGCCACCGCGTTTGTTCTGCTTCCGCCGGTTCCCGCCGTTGCCCTTCCCGAGCTCGACCAGCTTGGCCCGCAGCGCGCCCACTCTCCGCCTTCCCCGCCGCCCAAAGCGGCCTAGTCTCTCCTCCCGAATTGCCCGCGTGAAGCAGGGCGCGGCCGGTCCATTGGCCAGTCGTATCCAGCATTGATTCACGCGGTCCGTCGCCCGGCTTGGTTTGGCCGGCGCTGACGGGAAACCACTTGGGGCGGAGAGGCGAAGGCCAAGGCGAGGGCCGTTATTGTCCTTTCTGTCCCCGCCAGTTCCTCCTGCCGCCTCTCCGCCCGTTTCCTAAAACCACCGTTGGCCTGTGCCCGACGGTTCCGGCTAGAGCTAAAAACAATTTGGGATGCGGGACTTGATGAGCTGTCAGGTGGTTAGTTGTCCTTCCCGCCCGGTGGCTGCACCGCATCAGTCCCGCATCCCTTGAACTTAACGTCCGAATCACTACATGAAAACCAACCGCAATCAATCCAAACCTATGCTCCCTCGTCCCCTTCTGCCGGCCATGCTCGCCCTGCTCGGCGGAGCGGTGGCGCTGCCCGCGCAGTCCGCCACCAACAAGCCTCCGGCGACCGTCAAGCTCCCGGAAATCGTTGTCACCGGAAAGCGGGACGCTGCAACGGCCGGGGCCAAGACCGTGCCCACAGCCGAACAAGCCATCACCCAAATCAAATCCGTGCCCGGCGGCGCGAACGTCATCAAGGCGGAGGAGTTCAAGACCGGCCGCGTCTCCACCATGAAGGACGCGCTCGAATACGTGCCCGGCGTCTTCGTGCAACCGCGCTTCGGCTCGGATGAGGCGCGCATTTCGATTCGTGGCTCTGGCCTGCAACGCACCTTCCACGGTCGCGGCCTCAAGCTGATGCTGGACGGCGTCCCGCTGAACCTCGCTGACGGCGGCTTCGACATGCAGGCCGTCGAACCGCTGTCCGTCGAGTATCTTGAAGTCTTCCGGGGCGCAAACGCTTTGCGCTACGGCAGCACCACGCTCGGCGGCGCGATTAACTACGTCTCGCCCACCGGCTACACCGCAGACCTCGCCCAAGCCCGCGCGGAATTCGGCTCTTACGGCTACGCCCGCGCTCAAGTGAGCAGCGGCCAAGTCATCGGTCCGGCGGACTACTACGTCTCCCTCACGCACAACTCGCAGGATGGCTTCCGCGCGCACTCCAAGCAGAGCACGCAGCGGGTTTCGGCCAACTTCGGCTACCGCTTCAGTGACACCATTGAGAGCCGGATGTTCTACACCTACGTGCTCACGGACTCGGAATTGCCAGGCTCGATCTTGAAGGCGGATGTGGAGGCCAACCCCCGCCGGGCGAATGACTACCCCGTCGCCGCCCCCGCCGTGAACAATGTCACCGGCAACCAAAAGCGCGATTTCGAACTGCACCGCGTGGCGAACAAGACCACCTTCCAATTGGACAACGGCAGCCTTGAACTGATGGCCTTCGTCTCCCACAAGGACCTCTACCACCCGATCTTCCAAGTCATTGACCAGAACTCGAACGACCTCGGCGTGGAAGTCCGCTACCACAACCACGCCGACCGACTGGGGCGCAAAAACGAGTTCACCCTCGGCTTCAGCCCCACGGCCAACTTCGTGGAGAACACCTCGTTCGTGAATGTGGCC
>CAIPBN010000291.1 GCA_903863315.1 uncultured Verrucomicrobiota bacterium
ATCGCGCGCCAGTGAGCCGCTCGATAAGCGAGTAAATCTTCTCGCGCTCCGTGAACGTGTGCAGGAAGACCGTGAGCGCACCGATGTCCATCGCGAACGCGCCCAGGCCGAGCAAATGCGCCGAGATGCGCGCCATCTCGCAGCAGATGACGCGGATGTATTGGCAGCGGGGCGGGAGCTGCTTCTCGATACCGAGGAGTTTTTCCACAGCCAGCGCGTAGGCGACGTTGTTCGCCAGCGGCGCGAGGTAATCCAGCCGGTCCGTGTAAGGGATGAACTGGGTGTAGGTCATGTTCTCGGCGATTTTCTCGTCGCCGCGATGCAGATAACCCACGTCTGGCGTGGCCTTCGTGATGATTTCGCCGTCCAGCTCCAGGATGATGCGCAGCACGCCGTGCGTGGACGGGTGGGACGGCCCCATGTTGAGCACCATCTTCTCGCCGTGCAGCTCGCCGTCGTCGCCGCCGATAGGCGGAGCGGACGAGGGCGCAGCCTCCGGCATGAGCGACTTAGCTCCTGCCGCCACGCGGGAGGCGGGGTCACGGAATTCGATGGTTTGAGCGGTGGCCATGAAATCAGTTCTCCGGCACGCGCACGCGCGGCTCGCGGGCGATGCTGTCCTTGCCGCCGGCAACGGTCACAAACGGCCCGCCTTCGAGCGGCGCGGGCTTGGTGAAGGCAACGTCCGGCAAATCGGTCGGCTTGCCGGCCAGCGGGAAGTCCTTCCGCAGCGGAAAATACGGGTAACCATCCCACATCAGAATGCGGCGCAGGTCGGGGTGCCCGCGGAAGCGGACGCCCATCATGTCGTAGGCCTCACGCTCGTGCCAGTCGGCCCCGCGCCAGACACCCGTGACCGTGGGCAACTCGGACTTCTCCTCGCTGACCTCGGTCTTGATGCGCAGGTGGCAGCCGTGGCCGGTGCCATAGAGCTCGTAAACCAGCGTCCAGCGCGGGTCTTCGCCGTAGTTATCAATGCTGCTGAGGTCCAGCAGTATGTCGTAGCTCAACGATTTCTTGGCGAACTCACAGACCTCCGCGATGCGCTCGGCATCGGCCAGTTTCAAGGTGACTTCGCCCCGAAACTCGCTGGGCGCGGACAGCAGTTCGCCGAATTTGGCTTTTAACTGGTTGGCGAGTTCGACGGCGGCCACGAGGACGTTGAGAGTTGGGGAGTTGGGGAGTTGAGAGGCGGTTTAGGCGGCCAGCACGGGCTCTTTCTGAACCTTGTTTTGCAGCTTGATGAGCGCGTCGAGGAGCGCCTCGGGACGCGGCGGGCAGCCGGCCACATACACGTCCACAGGCACGATGCTGTCCACGCCCTGGAGCACGGCGTAGCTGCGATACATCCCGCCGGTTGAGGCGCACGCGCCCATCGCGATGACCCACTTGGGCTCGGGCATCTGGTCGTAAATGCGCCGAACGGCCAGCGCCATTTTGTAAGTGACCGTGCCCGCGACAATCATCACGTCCGACTGCCGGGGCGAGAAGCGCATGACCTCCGATCCGAACCGCGAGATGTCGAACTTGCTCGCACCCGCCGCCATCAGCTCGATGGCGCAGCAGGCGAGGCCCATCGGCATCGGCCACAGCGACTGCTTGCGGCACCAGTTGATGGCCGCGTCCACGCGCGTGACCACGACATCACCCTCAATCTTCGAGTTGTAGCCTAGTTCAGTGCTGGTCGGCATGGCGGAAGCACGCGGAAATTGTCCGCGAACACGTCAAGTAAAGCACCGGAAAGACACGCGGCAAGTGTTTTGTGATTTTTTTCACAAGCGGCTGGCCGGCCCGGTGCACCCCCAGCCAGGAAGGTGGTCGAGCCGGTGAACTCTGAGGTTTCCCTAGGTAGATCAACACGTTACGGTCTCGTCATGAACTCATGGTTGGCGCGATTGATGGCTGGGCTTTGCCTGGCTTGGATGGGCGAAGGTGCGGCACCAGCGGCTGCGGCTGGACGCATGAATGTCCTCGTTCTCTACGCGGACGACTGGCGGCATGACACGTTGAGCTGTGCGGGCAATCCAGTGGTGAAGACACCGCGTCTGGACGCGCTGGCCCGGGAGGGGGTGCGCTTCACCCAGAATCGCGTCACGACTTCCATCTGCGGCGTGAGCCGGGCGACGCTGTTCACCGGTCAGTGGATGTCGCGGCATGGCAACCGGGCATTTGAGATGTTCAAGACCCCGTGGGCGGAGACTTACCCCGGCCTGCTGCAGTCGGCGGGTTACTTCACCGGACACGTGGGCAAATGGCACAATGGCAAGTTTCCTGCTGAAAACTTCGACTTCGGGCGCAGCTACGCCGGACGGCATTGGTTGAAAACGCCCGACGGCAAGGAAATCCACGTCACGCAGAAGAACGAAAACGACGCGCTGGAATTCCTGCGCAGCCGGCCACAGGACAAGCCCTTTTGCCTCACCCTGGCCTTTTTCGCCACCCACGCCGAAGACCAGAACCCAAAGCAATACCTGCCCATGCCTGCGAGCATGGAGCTTTACAAGGACACTGTCATCCCAGTCCCGAAAACCGCGACGGACGAGCACTTCCGTCGGCTGCCACCCTTCGTGGGCAATGAGAAAAACGAGGGCCGTCGCCGCTGGCACTGGCGTTTCGACACCCCGGAAAAATACCAGGAATACATGAAGAACTACTACCGCATGGCCACCGAGGTGGACACCGTTTGCGGTCGGGTGCTGGACGAACTGGCCCGGCAGGGCGTGCTGGACCAGACCCTCGTCATCTTCACCACCGACAACGGCTACTTCCACGCCGAGCATGGCCTGGCGGACAAGTGGTATCCCTACGAGGAAAGCATCCGCGTGCCGCTCATCGTCCGTGATCCGCGCATGACCCGGCGCGGCGGAACCAATGACGATTTCACCCTGAACGTGGATCTGGCACCCACCATTCTGGCCGCCGCCGCCGCCACGGCTCCGAAGACCATGCAGGGCCGCGACATCGCCCCGCTTTATCTGGCCGCAGCCAAGCCCGCGTGGCGCTCCGAATTTTTTTACGAGCACGGCATCATCAAGAACGTGGACTTCATCCCCGCTTCAGAAGCGCTGGTGCGGAAAGACGCCAAGTATCTTTTCTGGCCGGACTTCAAGCATGAGGAGCTCTTTGACCTGCGGACCGACTCGTTTGAGGAGCGCAACCTGGCCGCCGACCCTTCGCAACAGTCCAAACTGGCCGAACTGCGCAAGCGTTTTGCCGAACTCAAGGCCGCAGCGCAATAATCCTCAAAGCAGCGTGCGCCACGGTGGCTCTCGGCAAGATTGCGCTCCGCAGGGAAATCCTCCACGCTTCCCCCAAGCTAAGTCATCACACTCATGAAAAACCGTCTGTGCATTCCATTTCTTGTTGTTGCGGCAGCCCTCCTCGGCACCCGTCCCTTGCCCGCTGCCTCTGCCCTGCCGCCGGCCGCCCGCGTGGCCATCATTGGCGATTCGATCACCGAGCAGAAGCTTTACAGCAAATACATGGAGGCCTACCTGCTGGCCTGCACGGGGCGCAAGGACATCCATGTGATGCAGTTTGGCTGGAGCGGTGAGACGGCCAGCGGTTTTGCGGCGCGCTGTCTGAACGACCTCGCGGCCTTTAAACCCAACGTCGCCACCACCTGCTACGGCATGAACGACGGCGGCTATCGGCCCTTCGATGAGAACCTCGGCAAGACCTACGAGAACAACATGCGAAACGTGGTGAAACAGCTCACCGCGGCCGGCGTGAAGCACATCGTCGTTGGCTCGCCCGGCGCGGTGGACTCGAAGTTCTTTGGCACCCGGGCGTCGTTCGGCGCGAAGAACTCCGCCGTCGGCTACAACGAGACGCTCGCCCACCTCCGCGACATCGCGCAAAAGCTCGCCACGGAGAACAAGCAGCCTTTTGCCAATGTCCACAACGCCATGTTCGACACGATGGGCAAGGCCAAGGCCGCGTTGGGCGAGGACTATCCGGTCTGCGGCAGCGATGGCTTCCACCCCGGTCCGAACGGCCAGTTGCTCATGGCATACGCCTTCCTCAAGGGGCTCGGAGTGGACGGCGAGATTGGCACGCTGACCGTGGACCTCAAGGGCCCGGCCACCGCCACCGACGGCCACAAGGTGCTCAGCAGCGCGGGCGGCAAGGCCGAGTTTGAAAGCACGCGCTGGCCGTATTGTTTTGACGCCGACCCGAAGGCCGCGAACAGCACCCGCAGCATCACGCCGTTCGTGCCCTTCAACCAGGACTTGAACCGCCTCACGCTCAAGGTGAAGAACCTCGGCGCGGCCAGGGCGAAAGTCACCTGGGGCACGGCGTCCAAGGACTTCACCAAAGAGCAGCTCGAAGCGGGCGTGAACCTCGCCGCCGAGTTCCCGGCCACTCCCTTCGACAGCCAGTTCGCCAAGCTCGTGGATGCAGTTGGCCGCAAGCAGAACTTTGAAACCTCGATGATCAAGGGCTTGGTCACGAACTTCCGCCAGTTCGCCAACGACGCCAAGACCGACCCCGAGCTGGCCCAAGCCTTCGCCACGGTCGGCACCAAGCTGCAGGCCCGCCAGCAGGCGCTTGACGCCGAGGCCCGCCAGCAGCTCGTGCCGGTGAAGCACACGCTGAATGTGACGGCCCTTTGAGCCGCTTCATACATCGAAGCCTTGCCGCAGAGCTGCGTCCGAAAGTCATGAACATCGCGCCCGTTGGGAAAACTCATCGGCTTGCATTCACCCTGATCGAGCTTCTGGTCGTGATCGCCATCATCGCGATCCTGGCGGGCATGCTCCTGCCCGCGCTCGCTCGGGCCAAGGAGAAGGGCAAGATGACCAAATGCCTCAGCAACATGCGGCAAATTGGGCTCGCCTGCTCACTTTATGCGGGTGACTACGAGAAATACCCACTCCACGAAACGGCCGCCAGCTCACCTTTTTCGGCCACTCCCGTCGCCAATCAATCGCGCTACGCGGCGGTTTACTATTCGATGAAGTGGCTGGACTTCATCGACCCCTTCATGGGCAGCAATGCCAACGTGGCTTTGTGTCCCAGCGATAACGGTCTGTTGCCCACGGACGCCACCACATTCAAAACCACCGGCCCGCCGTTGACCTACGGAATGAACGTTTATTCCTTTTCCATCGGCCCGATGCCAAGCCAGCCGCGCCCGGAAAACATCCTCGCGCCCTCCACCAAGTTCTTCATCGGCGAGACCGTCGGCCAGGTTGGGCTATGCCACATCGGCCTGTGGAGCTTTGCCGCCTCTGGGCTGTTGCGGCACGGCGGAAAGGACCTCGCCGGAGTGGGGGCCAACTACACGTATTTCGATGGGCACGCGGACTACGTCAAAAAGAAGCCGCAATGGGCAGACACGGGCAGCATGCAGAACGCTGCTTATGTCGCCGCAAACGCGCCCGAGTGGGCTTGCTGGGTGCCTTGAAGATGAAGCCGTTCATGTCTGGCGCTGCTATGGCAGTTTGCTGTGTTTTGCTCGGCATCACCGGCTGCCGCAAAAAGCGGCTGGAAACACCCGCCGCACCTGTCCCATCTACGGTCGCCGCTCCAAGTGCGGAGGCTCCCGCCACCGCCCAGCCCAAAATCGGGGAAACCATGCCGCCGGTGACGACCGAGATGATGCTGAAGTTTGAAAGCCGTTTTGGCCGGCCGCCCACCAACTACAGCGAGTTGTCCCGGCTCAAGAACTAGGCCGCAGGGTAACAGGCAGGCCCGCCTCTCCTCCGGCGTTCAATCTTGCGGGCCGTTGTGCTGGTTGGGTGACTTCGGCAGATCGTCGTTGGTCTTCGCGGCGTCGCGCTCCAAAAATTGCACGACCTTCCAGAAGGCCAGGCCCACGATGGACAGCGCCAGCACCGCCCAGCTCGTGCCCACGAGCATGTCGTGCTGGCGTTCGTCAGACACGCCCCGGAGGGACATCGCGAAACCTGCGAGCGTGCCCAGGGAAAGCAGCGCGGTGAACCCGATGACCAGTTTCACGGGTGGCTGCCGGCCCTCCGCCAGCGCCCGAAAGAAGACGCGTTCCATGACATACCATGCCGCCCCGGTCACTGCGGCAAACGCCAGCAACGTCCACAGCGACAGCTCGAAACGCAACGTGGGGTTGACCGACTTGATCGACTCGATGAAGGCGGCCACCAGCCCGAGACAGCCCGCCCCGCTGTATTGCAGCAGCCGGAGGAAGTCGTGTTCAGGGTCGCGTGGTGAGCTGGGTTTCACTAGTCGCTGCGCACGATGACAGCGGAGGTCCGGGGTGAAAAGGGGAATGCTGGAGCGTTGGCTGCGATGGAAGCGATGGCTTCGCAGCGCGGGTGCCAAGCTGCGCCCGGGTTATGGGGCCAGCAGCCACTGGGCGGCAGCAGCGCGATCGGCCTTGGCTGAAACTTGTATGGGTGAGTTGGCGAGGGTGTGAATCTTCTGGGCCAGCGCCGGAGCGGCGGCACCTTCCCCCGTCAGCCAAAGCTTGCCGGGCGCGCCGAGGGCCAGCAGGCCGGGCACGTCTCCATACTTCGCTCCGCCCGGCAGGAAATTCACATCCCGGTAATCCACCAACTTGCTGAAGCGGAACCCGCCCGTGTCCACCGCCACGCGGTCAACGCCCTCGCGCGCCACGGCGCGGGCCGCAGCGACAACTGGCCCTGCACCGCCGAAACCGGCCACGTCCACCGAACTGGGCTTGGGATGCTGCGCGCTTGCTTCGTAGCTGCGCAGGTATTTCACCATCGTCAACACGTCATGCGTGCGCTGGGCGAAGAGGCTATGGTTGTAACCGTAAGTGTAGGCGGCGAATTCGCGGGGGTTGGCCACCACGCGGTTTTGCTTGGGGGTCTGGCCATCCTTGGTGAACTCGCCTTGGAAGAATAAATCCGCGCCGAGCACGGTCGCGCCGGCATCCACGAGTTTTTTGACCTCAGGCTGCAATGAGCCGTCGGCCTGATACAGCGCGGCCTTGCCGGAATCATCCAGCCACACCACGGCGCGACCACTCCATTTCTTGGGGTAAAGCCAGACCACCGGGATTTCTTCGCCGTGGGTTTTGTTCTGGAGCAGGCCGGCCATCTCGATGTAGCTGCCCCGGTCGGTCTTGGTCTTGCGATCCCACTCGACGGTGCCCGCCGTGGCGAGCGTCCGGCCGAGGATGGCTCCTACGCCGTTGCCCGCAAGCTGGCGGAAGGCGTCAAGCGAACCCGTCGAGGCGGCGAGCTGCTTCTCCGCGTCGTCCTTCAGCCAGCGGAGCAGCTTGCGCTCGAAGTCCACGTCATCGGCCTTGGGCGCGGGGTGCTGGGCGTCCCAGACGGTGAGCTCGGCTTTGCTGAGGCGTTGGAAATCGCGTTCAATGACCGGGCTCTTCTGGCCGAGTTTGAAGTGCTGGTTGAGCCAGGTGTAGAAGCCGGAGCGGGCGACGGCGTTGTAGTTGTGCAGGAAGTGCTCGCCGCGATGCAGCATGACCTGGTTGGGCGCACCGAGCTGGGTGTAAAGCTGCTTCAAGTCGGGGAAGCCCTTGGTGGCCATCTCCTTGGTCCAGTCGTTTGCGGTGGTCATGCCCTGCGGCTTGGGCGCGAACAGGGCGGCGAACTCGACGTTGCCCGTGTTGATGCGCAGCAAGGAAGCGTTCTCGCAGGTGCAGCCGCCTTGCATCGCCGTGCTGACCATCACTGCCGGGAACGACAGGGTGACGCGCGGGTCCAGACCGGCGAGAATCATCGTCTGGGTGCCGCCGCCGCTGGCTCCGGTGATGGCGATGCGCGCCGGGTCCACGTCCGGCAGGCCGAGCACGAAGTCCAGCGAGCGAACGGCGTTGAGCGTCTGAAGGCCCATGATGCTCTGCAGATTGGCCTCGGCCTGGGCGCTGTGGAGTTCCCAGTTTTCGGTCTTGGCCATTTC
This sequence comes from uncultured Verrucomicrobiota bacterium, assembly GCA_903863315.1. Classification (GTDB taxonomy): domain Bacteria; phylum Verrucomicrobiota; class Verrucomicrobiia; order Limisphaerales; family SXTU01; genus SXTU01. Next base: position 7,870 of record CAIPBN010000291.1, read on the forward strand.
CGGACGCTGCTTGGCGAAGCGATGGACTGTCAGCGCGGAAAGCTGCACGGCGTCGGAATCGCTCATCATGTCCCACTGCCACACCACGCAGCCCATGCGCGCGAGCTGCACGCACATGCTCTGGAAGATGCTCCGGCCACCTTCCTCGAAGCGCTCCGCGCCGATGGCGATTTCCCGGCGCGTGACCTCTTCACTGGCCTCGGCCAGCCGGGCGTCCTTCCAGTGGCCGTGGGCGAAGAGCACGGCGGGGGCTTTGCCGGCCTTGCCCTTGGGTCGGTAAAGATTTCCGGTGACAAAGAACCCGGGTGCGCTCTCGAAATAGACCTTCTCGACGGTGTATTCGTCCTTCTCGATCTTGCCGTGAATCACCGCGTTGAGCGGCGTCTTGGCGGGCATGGGCCAGAGTCCCAAGGCCACCTTCATCTGCCGACGCACCTGCTCCGCGCGGGCCGGCCAGGCTTCCTTCGCGACGGGCGGGGTGAAGGGGAAGTAGCCGTTCAAGTCTTTCGGCGGCTGGAGTCGGATGTCTTTTGGCAATTCTCCGGCCGGCAAGGCGCGCGGCGCGGCGGCCGAACTGGTGAACACGGCGGAGAAGATTGCAGCCAGGGCGACGCAAAGGTGGAAACGCATGAGGGGACTGACGGTGTGCATGGGGTGGATATTGCAGTGAGCCGCGCGGGCCGGGCGAACAGAAAATATCGCCAGCCGCTTCGCGCGGACGCCGTCCATGCTGCGGTGCCTGCGGACTTGCCTTTGCGCAGAAGGGCTGGCCATCCTTGCCCTCATGGCTTTGCCACAGAATCCGGTGACCCTGACTCCCGAGCAGATCGGAGAGCTGAACGAGAAGCTTTCCAAGACCCGGCATGACGTGAACAACTGCCTCTCCCTTATCGTGGCTGCCATTGAGCTGACCCGGCGCAAGCCCGAGCTCGCCGCGCGCATGACGGACACCATCGCCCAGCAGCCGGACAAGATCATCGGCGAACTGCGGGCGTTCTCAGCGGAGTTCGAGCAGGCGTTTGGCATCACCCGGGAGTAGGCTGTCGTTGGTCCGGCCGGGAGGATTGGTCCAATTCCCCGTTTCGCAGCGTATCAGCGCGTCTCGTCGCCCACCCCAGCTTTGACAAGCGGTCCTTTGCAGCTTATTGGCTCCCCTGCATCGGCCCCAAAGAGCTTTCTAAGTCCTCCTCCCTTGCCGCCGAACGCTCCTCCACCCGCAGTTGAGAGTGTCCAATTCTATCCCCCCGATCCTGTGAACATGTATGCTCCTGTCCGGCCAGGACCTTACCAGCCACAATTAGACACC
>CAIPBN010000292.1 GCA_903863315.1 uncultured Verrucomicrobiota bacterium
CGGGTGGCGCGGTCTACATCCGCAGCGACAAGGCACTGGTGAAAATCGGCGGCTGATTTGCTACTGTCCCGGCGATGGACCACACGTTCCAAGACGAGGTCAGTTTGGAAATCGCCCGGAGGGTGGCGGCGCGGCTGACAGCATCGCCAGAACTCCTGATGGCCGCGTCGAACAACCTCGACCGCTGGTCACGGCTGAACGCAGGCACGCCATCGTTGCTGCGTTGCTACGCCGAATGGCGGGAGATTCTGACCCGGTCGGCGGAGGAAGTCTGCGCGCGGCTATGTGCGGAGTCTGACGAAGGCCAGCGTCTCCGGCAGAACTCTCCCTTCGCTGGCGTGCTGTCGGCTTCCGAGGTTTGGGACATCAAGCGCCGCTTTCGCCATGCAACGGCATCAGCTTGAGCACATAATTCGGGCCGCCGCCGGCATCACGGGTGCGCCCGAGCTGGTCGTGGTAGGCAGCCAGTCCGTGCTGGGGCAGTTTCCGAACGCGCCGGACGAACTGCTCGTGTCCATTGAGGCCGACGTGTTCTCGCTGCGTGACCCGGCGGACAGCGACCTGATTGACGGCTCCATCGGCGAGGGGTCGCCGTTCCACCAGACCTTCGGCTACTACGCTCATGGCGTCGGCGCGGAGACGGCGGTGCTGCCCGCCGGCTGGCGCGACCGGGTGGTCCCCGTCAGGAATGAGAACACCGGAAGTGGCACGGGCTTGTGCCTGGAAGTCCACGACCTCACGGTCTCGAAGCTCGTGGCGGGCCGTGAAAAGGATTTGAGTTTCGTCAGCGGGCTGCTTCGTCATCAGATGGTAGAAATGACAACCGTGGAGCAACGCCTGACAGCCACGCCAATCACCGCAGAGAGACGTGAACTTTGTCTGGCGCGGCTGCATCGTCTGGCCAAGCAAGCATGAATCCCTTCCTCGAACACCAAGCCCTCCTCACCCGCCGCCAGCTTTTCGGTCGCGGCGCGACAGGCCTTGGCGTCGCCGCGCTGGCGTCGCTGATGAAGCAAGACGCGTCCGGCGCAGAGCCTTCACATTCCGCACTCCGCACTCCGCACTCCGCATTCCCCAACTTCGCCGCCAAGGCCAAGCGCATCATCTACCTCTTCCAGAACGGCGCACCGACGCACGTGGACTTGTGGGACTACAAGCCTCGCCTCGCCGAGCTGCACGGCAAGCCCGTGCCTGAGGAATACGTCGCCGGCAAACGCTTCAGCACGATGACGGGCAAGGCCGACGGCAAGCTGATGCTTCAGCCAGTCGAGCCGTTCGCGCAGCACGGGCAGAGCGGCGCGTGGGTGAGCCGCTTCATGCCGCACACTGCCGCCATCGCGGACAAGCTCTGCTTCATCAAGTCCATGCACACCGAGGCCGTGAACCACGCGCCCGGCATCAACCTCTTCCTCAGCGGCTCGGAGATGCCCGGCCGCCCCACCCTCGGCGCATGGATGAGCTACGGCCTGGGCGTCGAGACGCAGGAGCTGCCCGGTTTCGTCGTGATGACCTCCATCAGCAAGGACACGACCTGCGGCCAAATTTTCTACGACTTCTACTGGAGCAGCGGCTTCCTTCCCACGCGCCACAGCGGCGTGAAGTTCCGCGGCAGCGGCGAACCCGTGCTTTACCTGAGCAACCCCGACGGCATGTCCGCCCAAGTCCGGCGCGGTCTCCTCGACGACCTCGCGCAACTCAACGAACTGAAGCTCCGCGAGTTCGGCGACCCGGAAATCGCCACGCGCATCGCGCAATACGAGATGGCCTACCGGATGCAGACCAGCGTGCCGGAGCTGACAGACTTCTCGAAGGAAACCCAAGCCACCCTCGACCTCTACGGCCCGAGCGTGAAGCAGCAGGGCACGTTCGCCTACAACTGCCTCATGGCCCGCCGGCTCATTGAGCGCGGCGTGCGCTGCGTGCAGGTCATGCACGCGGGCTGGGACCAGCACAACTCTCTGACCACCGAGCTTTACAACCAGTGCCGCGACACCGACCAGCCCAGCGCCGGCCTCGTGCTCGACCTTGCGCAGCGCGGCCTGCTGGACGACACGCTCGTCATCTGGGGCGGCGAGTTTGGGCGCACGCCCTTCATCCAGGGCGACATCAAGGAACGCAAGCGCTGGGGCCGCGACCACCATCCCTACGCGTTCACCCTCTGGCTCGCGGGCGGCGGCACCCGGCCCGGCCTCACCTACGGCGAGTCCGACGACCTCGGCATGAACGTCGCCAAAGACCCTGTCCACGTGCACGACCTCCAAGCCACGCTGCTGCACCTGCTGGGCATTGACCACGAGCGGCTCACCTTCAAATTCCAAGGTCGGAACTTCCGCCTCACCGACGTGCATGGGCAGGTGGTGAAGGGGATTCTCGCCTGAATCCTAGCTGACCCGCGCCGTCCATTTTCCATGCTGCTCGTCCAGAACGGTCGCTCGTCGTTCACCTGCCAGGGTGTATCGCGGCGGTCGGCGTTGAAGGCGGGGTTTCTCGGCGCGCTGGGCTTGAGCTCGGCGGACTTGCTGCGGTTGCAGGCGCAGGGCACGGCGAAGCGGAAGAACAAGTCGGTCATCCTCCTCTGGCTCGATGGCGGGCCGAGCCACTTGGAGACTTACGACCCCAAGCCCGAGGCGACCAGCGCGTATCGCGGGCCATGGGGGGCCATCGAGACGAACGTCTCC
>CAIPBN010000293.1 GCA_903863315.1 uncultured Verrucomicrobiota bacterium
CCGGAAACGACCCGTAGCGCGGCCACATCTCCTCGACGAGAATGCGACTGTGTCCGGAGCCGAAAAGGTGGACCATCCGACCGGCAAGAATCGTCTGCGCAAACCAGTCGGCGGCCTGCTGGATGTCGGGTGTCTGGCGCTCGACGGTGTCCAAGAGCGCGCGGCAGTGTCGAAGATAGTGATGGGTCATGGAGCAAATGCGGCGGCAGTCGAAGGTAGCACTGTGATTGTTCCGAGTTCAGACGCTGGCCCAGTCGATTGGCTGCGTGCAGTCCAAGCGCGGTAATTGTTCGCGCACCGACTCGGGATACTTCTGGGCGGCACCGGTGTTGAAGATCACGATGCGCTCACTAGGTTTGACCTTGCCTTCCTTGATCAAAACTTCCAACGCGCCGAGACACACTGCGGTTTCCGGGCACAGCGCCACGCCTTCGCGCGAGCAGGCGAGCTGCATCCACTTGGGAATGTCCGCCTCGGGCGTGGCCAGAGCGACGCCGCCGCTGGCACGGACCGCGTCAAGGATCATGAAATCCCCCACGGCAGCCGGAACACGGATGCCACTAGCAATGGTGACAGCGGGCTCAAACTTCTTCGCGAAGCGATCCCCCTTCTTGAAGGCCTCGGCAATGGGCGCGCAGCCGGTGCTTTGACACGAAATCATCCGCGGCCGCTTGGGTGACTTAAGCCAGCCGAGCGCTTCCAGCTCCTGAAACGCCTTCCACATGCCGACCAGTCCAGTGCCGCCGCCGGTCGGGTAGAGGATCACGTCGGGCAGCTCCCAGTCGAACTGCTCGGCGAGTTCGAGCCCCATCGTCTTCTTGCCCTCGATGCGATAAGGCTCCTTGAGCGTGGAGAGATCAAACCAGCCCTTCTTCGCCTTGCCCTCACCCACCATGCGCCCGCAGTCGGTGATGAGACCGTTCACCAGAAACGTCTTTGCCCCGGCGAGGAAGCACTCCTTCTGATTAATGATCGGCGTGTCCTCCGGCATGAACACATACGCCTCCATGCCTGCGCGCGCAGCATAGGCCGCCATCGCACCACCGGCGTTGCCGGCCGTGGGGCAGGCCACGCGCTTGATGCCAAAGCCATGGGCCATCGAGACCGCCATGGCCATGCCGCGGGCCTTGAAGCTGCCGGTCGGAAGGCGGCTCTCATCCTTCAAATAGAGGTGATGCACGCCGAAATGCGCGGCCAGCCGTTTGACTTCGAGGATGGGCGTGATGGTTTCGGTCAGTGAAACGATTTTAGCCGCCGACCGCACTGGCAACAGCTCCAGATAACGCCAGATGGTGGGCGGGCGGCCCATGAGGGCCTTGCGCGGAAACTCCTTCTTCAGGGCCTCCAGGTCATAGCGGACCACCAGCGGACGCTGGCAGGCGGTGCACAAGTTGTGGACCTTGGCGGCGTCGTAACGCGCGGTGCAGTTGGCGCACTCGAGGTGGGTGACGAAGTTCATCGGCGGCAGGCGGCGCTCACTTGCGAGCCTCGGCGGTCATGATGAACTCGATCAGATCGGCCATCGATTGGGGTGTCAGGCCATTGGCCAACCCCTCGGGCATCAGCGACTGGCCGGAACTCTTCATCGCTTTCACCTTCGTGCGCGGGAGGTTCACCTCCTGCCCGTTGGCCATGCGCAGCGTCACATTGCCGGGCGTCTCGTTGCCGATGATGGCGGTGTAGCTCTCGTCGTCACGGGTATCCACCTGAAAGGCGATGAACTGCGGGGCCACCTCGGCGTTAGGATCGATGATGCTGGCCAGCAGCTTGTCCTTACCGGCGGTTTTGACGGTGACGAAATCCGGTCCCAGCGCAAAGCCGTCCTGGCCGGCGCGATGACAGGCCACGCAGCGTTCCAGGAACACGGTCTTGCCTCGCTGGGCATCCCCCGCCATGGCCAATGCGGGCTGGAAGGTCTTCAACACCTCGGCCGCCTTGGCTTCCGGCACAAAAACCTTGGCCGCCAATGCACTGACCGCCGGATCGCGGCTGGCCCGGAGCGCCTTGACCTGCGCCGCCGAAATGTCCGCCGTCTTGATGGTGCCAGTTTGCAGGGCGTGCAACACGGCCAGCGATCGGTCCGCGCGGGTGAGCAGCACGGCGAGCGCTTCTGTCCGGACGCGGGGAGAAAAGTCCGCCCAGCGCTTGAGGATTTCAGAACCGACTTCTGGTGACGAAAAACGCGCGAGCGCTCCCATCGCTGCGAGGCGCACCGGATCCTGCGGCGCGTCCAGCAGGCGGGCCAGCTTCGTCCCTGACTCGGCAAACGAGGTCATGGCCAGCAATTGGACCGCTTGGATGCGCGCGGCTTCGATCGCCTTCGGATTTTCCGCAGTCTGGGCAGCGGCGGCGAAGATGCCCTTGAGATGGCTCAGTTTGTCCACGGCAGCCAGCGTGGTGCCGGCCCGGGCAGCCCCATCCCCCAAGGCCCGCACCAGCACCGCCACCGGCGCGGCAGGATCAGGCTTGATGGCAAACTCCAGCACCGAGCGTATCTCGGCGGCGTTGTTCCGCGCGCCGATGAGTTCGACCAGCTTGCGGAGAAATTCCGCGCTGGCCACGCTGGAGCGAAAATGCCGGTCATGAATCAGCGTCGTGAACACTTCCCCCAGCCCGTTGTTCAGTGCGCTCAACACGGCCCACTGGGTCCAGGCGATGTCCACGTCACGGCGGATGATCTCCGCCAGGGCGCGAGGCTGGTTCGCATGGCGGACCTCACCGAGCGTAAAGGCAAGCTGGTAGCGCACCCGTGGTGAAAGATCGCCCGTCATCGCCAGCAATTTGTCCACCAACGCCCCTCCACCCGTCCGCGAGTTGCTCAAGAGCGGCTCTGCCAGCTTGACGGCGTGCTCGCGCACCCGCTCTTCCGGATCGCCCAAAGCCGCTAGCACATGCCGGCTCTCAAGTGAGATCAAACCTTGCAAGGTGTAGAGCGCGTGCAGGCGTCCGTGCATGGAACGGGAGCGGAGCAACTTCTCCAGCTCCGGCACGGCCCGACGATCCTGCCGCTCATACAACAGGCGCGCGGCGGTGTCGCGCGTCCAACCGTTCGGGCTGGCCAGATTCGCCACCAGCAGGGAGGTGGTGGCCGTGGCGAGCTGCGGCCTAGCCGGCTGTTTGAAACCCTCCGGCACGACGCGATAAATGCGCCCACGGTCGTTGCCGCTGTTGAGGTCAATGTGCTTCTTGATGGCCTCCGGGATAGACCAGGGATGCTCGATCACCTCGCGATACATGTCCGCGATGTATAAGCAGCCGTCGGGCCCGTTCTGGAAATGAACCGGTCGGAACCAAGTGTCCCGCGAGGCAATGAACTCGCTGTTCTGCTCATCCGCCGGACGCTTGCCGGTCAGTGCGACGCCATTGGGAACCAGCACCTTGCGATGAACCAAGTTTCCGCCCGCGTCACCGATGAAGGCGTTGTCCACGAATTCCAGACCATAAGCGTCACCCCGGTAGATGGTGGCCCCCGTCGCGCCCGTGAAATAGCCAGAGACACGTCCGCCGCCCTCCACCATGCCCGGCACCACGCCGCTGACGCGCCAGCGAGTGCGGATGATCCGCCACGGCTCATCCGGGCTGATGCGGAAGACCTCCGCCGCCGGGCCGTCCGCCGCGATGCTGATGCGCGGGCCCGGCATGGCGAGTTGCGGGTTACGAATGCCGTGGCGCAGCTCATACATCAGCATTTGGAGGTGGTCGCTATTACTACAGACAAACTTCCGCCCCACGCTGTCGAAGGAGAGGCCATATTGCCCGCCGCCGGTCTCGGGCTGAATCCGCAGGCTCCGCGGCTCGAAGCTGAAATCCTTGCCCCGCAGGTCCAGTGCCGGGGGAGCATTGGTCGCCGTGGCCCGCACGGCATTGCCGCCGTTGGGACCGGTGGCTCCGTGGATACGGTTGTCCAAGCCCCAGTTGAAGGAGTTAATCAGCGCCTGCACATTCAGCCGGGTCACACCGCTGCCAAAACCGGTGAAAACCACGTTGCGTTCATCGGCCTTGCCGTCCCCATTCGTGTCCTTCAGCCAGATGATGTCCGGACTCGCCCCAACGAAGATGCCGCCGCCGTAACAAATCACCGCCGTGGGCCACGGCAGGTTGTCTGCGAACACCGTGCTCTTGTCGAAGCGCCCGTCGCCGTCGGTGTCCTCCAGCAGGCGGATGCGTCCGCCATGCGGGGTTTCATCACGCCGCTCCGAGTAATCGATCATCTCGACCACAAACAGCCGGCCATGCTCGTCAAAAGCCATCGTGACCGGGCTGTTGACCAGCGGCTCGCTGGCGACAAGTTCCAGCCGGAAACCCTTCCTGACCTGAAAACTGGCCAGCGCCTGCGCCGGCTCAAGGGCAGGAAAACGCGGCAGATC
>CAIPBN010000294.1 GCA_903863315.1 uncultured Verrucomicrobiota bacterium
CGGCTCCAGGTTTGGTGGTTAGGGTTAGTGCCAGGTGCGGCATTCCGGCAGATACGAACACATCGAGCACTGCATGCCCGGTGACGGCACGAAGTCCTGCCGGCTGAGTCCTTCGGCATAGCTCTCCATCTGCCGGAACAGCCGCGTCTGCTGCGCCTCGGTCATCCGCCCTTGCTGGGTCACGATGAGCTTGGGCGTCTTGGTCTTGACCAACTGGTGCAGGTCTCGCCCGCCTTCGGTCTTCCCGGTGTTGGCCCGGTAGAGCAAGGCGTAGCCGGAGAGCTGCACTTCGTTGGCGTGGATCGCCTTCTCCTCGTTCGGGGTCTGGCCGACGGTCTTGTAGTCCACGATGCGACCGCCGGCCCGCACGAGGTCGAGGATGCCGATGAGCTTGGGCAGGCCGTGCTGCGAGAGATCGGCCTCGACGGAGACTTCGACACCCTCCGGCAGTTCGTTGGGCGGAATGGGCGACTGCTTGAGGTAGAGGTCAAGCAGCGACCACGCGGTCTGCTCCTCGCCCGCTTCCTCGCCGGCTTCCCAGCGCACCGGCTCCTGCGCCTGTTCGGTCCGCCAGAGCTGGTCGAACTGCTGCCGGGCCACCGCGCTGGGGAAGGGCTGGCGCTGCCACCGGGCCTTGTTCCAGAGCCGCAGGACGCCATGCACCGTGGTGCCGACATGCAGCGCGGCGGTCTTGGGCTTGGTCAGGCCCAGGACGTAACGGAAGTAGAACTTCAGCCGGCACCCGAGCCAGGTGTTGAGGCGCGAAGCGCTGACGGTCTGGCGCAGGGCGGCGATGGGCCGGGGCGCGGCGGCCGCCAGGGGTTCAACGGGGGCGATCATCGGATGGCGTAGTGCGAGCGTTGCGGTTGGGGCCGGTCGCCATTGCGCTGCCGGGGATGCTTCTCGAACAGTTCCTCGATCAGCCCGGAGGCTTCGAGCGTGTTGAGCTGCTTCACGCCCTTGCCGAACCGGGCCTGGGCAAGCTGCTCGATGTCGTTCTTGTCGAGACGATGCTCGTCCACGATGCGGAGGATGAGCGCCTGCTGCTTGGCCGAGCAGCTCCAGCGTTCGCTGTGACCATTGCCGTGACCGTTGCCATTCCCGTTCGTCGGGTGCTGGCCGTTGCCGTTGCTGGGCGGGAGCCAGCCGGGCTGCTGGAGTTCACGGTCCACGCTGGCCTGGAGCAGCGCGTGGAGGCGCTGGCTCTCGGGGCCGACCTGGCTGAGGTCGCTGAGTTCGGTGCGCAGCGTGAGCATGTATTGGTGGCTGCTGTAGCCGGGGAGTCCGATCTTCTTGCAGTAGTTGGCTTCAATGATGACTGACATGTTGGTTGTTGGGGTTGAGGTTGGGACTGCGGATGCTTTCAGTCGGGCGTGAGGAACAGACTGCGGGTGGGCTCGGGCGGTGGGAGTGCTTCGCCGCCGAGACGCACGCTGAGGGCGGTAAAACTGCGCGGACCCCAGCGGGTCTCGCCTTCCAGCCAGCGGCGCACAAACTCCGCCACCTGCAGCCGGGCGGTTTCGCGCACCCGGCCCAGGTGCTGCTCGTTGCCGGCCCACTCCGAGATCAGGGGCGTGACTTCGCGGTGCAGTTCGCGCAGGAGCGCCTCCGGCGCGCTCCGGCACCAGCCACGCTCGACCTGGGCCTCCAGGTCGTCGGTGTGGACGGCGGGCGGCAGCGAGGGGCGCAGGGGCGGGGCATGGACGATGAGGTGCTGGCCCTGCACCTCCAGCCGCCATGGGTCGGC
>CAIPBN010000295.1 GCA_903863315.1 uncultured Verrucomicrobiota bacterium
AGATCAGCTTGACCGGGACGTTCGCCGGGAGCGCGGCCTGCAACTCGCCCATGCGTTTGGTCATCGTCGCGCACGGCCCCGGGCAGCGGGTGAAGATGATGTCGGCGACCCAGACCTGACCGCGCAGGTCGCCGAGGCGGACGGGTCGGTCAAGCTGGTTGGTGAGGGCAAAGTCGGTGACCTGCGCGATGACCGGAAGCTTCGTGACCGAGGCGCGTTGCCGCTCGCGCACGTAGGCCGCCACAATCGCGAGCACCACGAAGACGATGCCACCCCATACCGCCCACTCGACGAAGCGGGACTGGACACGGCTGGGTTTGGCGGATTCGGTGGGCACAAAAAAGGGCGCGCGCTCGCGGCGCGCGCCCGGTGAAAGGGAGGTTTCCGGTTACTCGAAGCTCTGCGGTGCACCGCCCGCCTTCGTGGTCTTTTCCGCCAGCCACTTCTCAAATTCCTCCGGGGTATCCACCGTGAACATGGCGTTCATGGAGGCGTGGCCGTTGCCGCAAAGCTGCGCGCAGGTGAGGGTGAACTTGCCAACCTTGGTCGGCGTGAAATGAACGGGGATGCTCATTCCGGGAATGCAGTCCTGTGTCATGCGCATCGCCGTGATCTTGAACGAGTGAATCACGTCCTTCGAGGTCAGATGGATGATGACCGGCTTGAAGGTGTCGCGCCCGTCCACCTTGATGGGGATGAGGGGGACATGGATGTCCTTGGGCGGGGAGTTGACGTCATCCTTGCCAGCCGGATCGGCCTCAACGTAGCCGAGCGGGTTCTTTTCACCGATCAGCTTCATCTCCTGCTTCCCGAAGACGCCATCCTTGCCCGGGTAACGGGCCTGCCAGGAGAATTGCTCGGCGATCACGCGCATAACCGTCGCATCCTTGTCTGCGGGGAACTTCTCCACGGCCTTGGCCCACAGGGGAATGGCAAAACCCACCAGCAGGATGGCCTCCACGATGACGACGGCAATCTCGGCGTTGTTGGCAAGCTTGCCTTTGGCCCCGGTGTAGTCCGCCTTCGGATTCGCCGAGGCGCGGAACCGGAGCAGGGAGTAGCAGAAGTAGCCGAACCAGCCCACGAAAAGGGCGGCCATCAGCCAGTGGATGAGGAGGATGAAGTGGTCCACGTCCTTGCCATGCTCGGAGGCGAGGATGGGCATGAAGCCCTGCTTGAGTTGTTCGAGGAAAGACGGATTCGGTTGCATGCTCAGGCTTTCGAGGGTTCGAGAGTTTCAGTGGGAATGGGCAAAGGATGGGTGGCGGCCCGACGGATGATGAAAACAAAAAAGGCGGCAATCGCGACCAGCACGCTGCCGATGACGAACAGGAGGGCAAGGATGCCGGCGTTCATGCCCTCGGCAAGCTTGCTGTCCGACTTGCCAAAGCACGCCGCACAGGCCGACGCGTCCAACGTGCCCACGAGGAGCACGGACAAGGCGAGCAAGGTGCAGAGAAACAGGCGATTCACAGATAACTGATGTTTTTGAGCTTCTTGAGGAAATAAACGCCGTAGGCGATCAACCCCACCCCGGCGGCGCAGCCTCCCACGCCAAACCACAAATCCATCGCCACGCGCGTCTCTTGATACCGGCTGAGCTCAAGGCTGCCGACACCAAAGGACAGCAGCACCGACGCGATGATGAAAACTATGTGGAAGGCCTTCAGGGACATGGTAATCAGGCGGGTTTGCCGTCAATCAGGGTCTGCATCGGTGGGTCGTGCATGGCCCAGATGGTCAACCCCATCAAGCCGATGAGGAAGAACACGGTGCAAAGCAATATGCCGTAGATCATCTTGCGCTCGTCGGAAAGGTGCATGAACACGCCAGCGACAAAAGCCGCCTTCACGCTCGCGATGAGCAGGGCCACCGCGATGGTCATCGCAACGCTGGGGATGTGGACGTAATACATGGCAACCGTCAGCACGGTGCCGCCAAACAGGATCCCACCGACCATCAAGTATTTCTTGATGGTGCGCTGGATGGCCTCGGGCGAATTATGGTCGTCGTGCCCGTGGTCACAGGCTTGGCCGGGACCGTGGGAATGGGAATGATCGTGGCTCATGAAAGGTCAGAGGAGATAGATGATGGGGAACAGGAAGATCCAAACGAGGTCAACGAAGTGCCAGAACAAGCCGCCGACTTCGATGCGGTTGGCAAACTGCTCGGGTGCCTTCTTCCACCACTTGTCGGCGGTGACGAGGAAATAGCCCAGCACCAGCGCGCCGCCGAGCACATGCAGACCGTGCAGGGCGGTGATGGTGAAATAGATTGCGAAGTAGGTGCTGTGGGCGGGCACATAGGCCGAAAGCCGCTTCACGTCACTCACCGGAATCTCAATCGCCTTGGGGTGATCATGGCTGCCGAACTTCGGGTCCGGCTCGAACATGATCTTTTCCGTCTTGGCCTTGGCCAGGGTCTTGTGGCTGGCGAAGAGCGGATTGCCCTGGATGTGACCCGCCAGCTGGATTTCATGGGGATCGTAGGTGGCCTTGGTGTTGTGGAGGTGGAAGCGCTCCACGAAGTGCTTCCGGACATCGGCCTCGCCCTTCTCGCCATAGGCGGCAGTAAAATACTTTTGCGCCGTGGCGTCGTCCTTGAACCAGACATCGTAGTGGGTGAACTTGACGTAGTATTCGTAGCTCTTGACCCCGAGGAAGCCGAAAGCACAGGCGATGGTCAGCGTCATGTAGAGCTTGAAGCTGGCGAGCTTGCCCAGTTTAAGTGAGGCCCAAGACATCACGACGGTAACGGAGGACGCGATCAGCACGAAGGTGTTGAAGGTGCCGATCGGGATGCTCAACATGCCGTGCGGCCAGAGGTCCGCACCGACCCGCAGCAGGATGTAGGCGGAGAAGAGGCCGCCGAAGAGCATGACTTCAGAGGCGAGGAAGAGCCAGATGCCCAGCTTGGCGTTGTAAAGCCCGGTGTCCGGCCGGGGTTTGACTGTGTAGGGGATTTCCATGTGTAAACGGGGGGATGAGAGTGTGATTCAGCCGCCGGGGGTAATTACTTGGCCGGCTTGGGATCCGGCATGTTCTGAGGCGTGAAATCCGCCGGGTGGCCGGGCACGCTGTATTCGTAAGGCCCGCGATAGACGACGATTTCCTTGGTGAAGTTGCCGTGCGGCGGCGGAGTCGGTGTCTGCCAGTCGAGCGTCGTGGCCTGCCACGGATTGTCGGACTCGACCTTCTTGCCGTTGAACATGGACATGAAGACGTTGATGATGAAGGGGATCTGTGCGATTAGCAGCAGGACGGCGGCGTGGGTGATGAAGACGTTAAGCTTGATCACGGTGGAGGTCAGAGCCGTCACCACGCCCTCGTTGGCCGGGTTGGTCAGTGCGTAAGTGGCCCCACCGTCAGACATGCGGCGGCTCATGCCGTAAAGGCCTTGGAAGAACATGGGCATGAACACCAGGTTCATGCCGATCAAGGAGAGCCAGAAGTGGGTCTTGCCCAGCGTCTCGTTCATGTAGCGGCCGGTCATTTTCGGATACCAGAAGTAGATGCCCGCGAAGAGGGCGAAGATGGTGCCCGGCGCGACCACGTAGTGGAAGTGTGCGATGACGTAGTAGGAATCGTGCAGGTGCAGATCGCTGAAGTTGAAGCCCAGCGGCAGGCCCGTCAGACCGCCGATGCCGAACATAGGCAGGAAGGCCAGCGAGAAGAGCATGGGCGTGTTGAAGCGGATCGAGCCGCCCCACAGGGACATGAACAAGCAGGTCAAAATGATCACCGACGGAATCGAGATGATCATCGTGGTGGTCTGGAAGAACGTGGAAATCTTCGTGCCCATGCCAGTCAGATACATGTGGTGAGCCCAGACGATGAAGCTGATGAAACCCACGGCCAGCACCGAGTAAACGAGGGACTTGTAGCCCCACAGCGGCTTGCGGGTGTTGCAGGCGATGATTTCCGAAATCACACCCATCGCCGGCAGGATGAGCACATAAACCTCCGGATGCCCAAGGAACCAGAACAGGTGCTGCCAGAGCAGCGGACTGCCGCCACCGGAGACGTCATAGGGCTTGCCCGAGACCACCAAACCCGAAGGCAGGAAGAAGCTGGAGCCAAACACCTTGTCCACCAACTGGAGGATGCCTGCGGCTTCCAGCGGCGGGAACGCGAGCAGGAGGATAAACGCCGTGACAAACTGTGCCCATGTGAAGAACGGCATCCGCATCCAGGTGAGGCCAGGCGCGCGCAACTGAATGACCGTGGCAATGAAGTTCACCGCTCCCAGCAGCGACGACGTGATCAGCAGCACCATGCCGATCAGCCAGAAGGTCTGGCCGTTGGTCGGGATGACCGAAGCCAGCGGAGAATACGACGTCCAGCCGCCCTGAGCCGCACCGCCAGGAATGAAAAAGCTCACAAACATCACCACGCCGCCAGCCGCAAAGGACTGGTAGCTGGCCATGTTGATGCGCGGGAAAGCCATGTCCACCGCGCCGATCTGCAATGGCACCACGTAGTTGCCGAACGCGGCAAAGGCCAGTGGCACCACCGCCAAGAACACCATGATCGTGCCGTGCATGGCCCCGAAGGCGTTGTAGAGATCCGGGGACATCACGCCACCCTTGGCCACATCACCGAGCATCGCCTCCAGCATCCCACCCACGACCGGGATGGGCACACCCGGCTTGGCGATCTGCCAGCGCATGCACATCATCAGCAGGAATCCGAAGAAGAGGAACGCCAAGGCCGTAAAACCGTATTGGATGCCGATGACCTTGTGATCGGTCGAGAAAACGTAGGACCGCAGGAACCCGGGGTCGTGGTGATGCTCGTGGCTGTGAGCCTCTTGCGTGTGCGTGGATGTCTTGGCCTGCATAGATTGTTTACTGGCTCCGCCGCGCGGAGAGCGCTGTGTCTAACGCGGCGGAAGTGAATGTCAATTCTGGACTCGCGAACTTCGCGTAACTTGCTCTTTCAACGCTGAATCTTGTCAAACACCATCAACCCCATCAGCAAGGGGAGGTAGAGGATCGAGGCAAAAAACAGCCGCCGCGCGCTCAGGCGGTCGAGTTCCCGCGCGAACCGGATCGCAAACCAGAGGAAAGTCGCCCCCAAGGCCAGCGCACCGAACAGATAGAGCAGGCCGGAAACTTGAAAAATGAACGGGCTGAGGCTCACGGGCAGCAGGCCCAGCGTGTGGCTCACCGCCGACCGGCCGGTTCGTGCACCGTCGCGATCCACGAGCGGGAGCATGACAAAGCCACCCCGCGCGTAATCCTCGCGATACATCCACGCAATCGCGAGGAAATGAGGCAATTGCCAGAAGAAGAGGATGGCGAAGAGCGCCCAGCCCTCGATGGAGAGATCCCCTCGCGCCGCCGTCCAGCCCATAAGCGGAGGCAGCGCACCCGGCACGGCACCGATGATGGTGTTGAGCTCGGTCTTGCGCTTCAACGGTGTGTAAATGAACAAGTAACTGATGAGCGTCACCGCGCCCAGCACGGCCGTCAGCAGGTTCGCCCCGAAGGCCAGCCAGAGCAGACCGGCCACCGATGCCACCCCTCCGAGCACGACCACGGTTTGCGGCTGGATCAGGCCCGCAGGCAACGGACGCGCGGCCGTGCGCTCCATCAGCGCGTCGAAATCGCGTTCCAGATACTGGTTCAACGCAGCCGCACCGCAGGCCAGAAGGCCGGTGCCTAGCAAAGTGTTGCAGAGAAGGAGCCAGTTCATCGGCCCCCGGTGCGCCAGATAAAAGCCCACCAAGGTCGTGAGCAGCACCAGCATGGTTAGCCGGGCCTTGAAGAGCTCCGGCAGCACGCTGGCACGGGCCTTTTCAGGCACCCGATCCGCTTCAACTGAATTTGAGACAGTGGCTTTCACCAAACAAACAGAACGGCATTTAGAGTGGAATCAACCTCAAGGGCAAGAGCGAAGAAGTCCGCCCGGCATCTTAGTCCCCGGTTTAATCCTCATCATAATTGTCCGCCTTCACGTTGCCCTCGCAGCCGGCCCCATGGCTGCCGAGGGGGCAACCGGACGCTCACCAAACACCGTGCCCGCCAGCAACGTCAGCAAGGCTCCCGTCACCAGCACCGCGGCCCCGACGATCACGTGCAAAGTGGCAATGTCCGCCGCCTTGTTGCTCAACACAGTCCAGATGCCCAACCCGGCCTGCGCACAAATCAGCGCCAGCCAGCCGCTGGCCAGCCGCAGCAATGGGTGCCCGGCCGTCAGCGCGGCCTTCAACCTGAGGAAGCAGGCCAGCACCGCGCACAGAACCAGCACCGCACCGCACCGGTGCGCCATGTGCAGATGAATCTGTCCAGCGGTGATGGCCTTGAAATCGCGGGTATCCAGCCGAACGGCGTTGTAACGCTCCAAGGCCGCCGCGTCGGTCGCCGGCCAAATCCGGCCATGGGCCATCGGGAAATCCGGCACCGCCAGCCCGGCATGCTGGTGGCGCATCGCCGCCCCCAAGGCAAGCTGGCCAAGAATCAACAAGGTGGTGACGAGCAGGAACTGCCGCACCGACAGAGGGACAATCCCTGAGGCAGGCGTGGCCCAGGCACGCGCCCACCATCGGCTGGTGCACAAGGCCAGCGCGCAGATCAGCACGAAGAAGCACTGCGCCAACGTGCCGTGAAAAATGCCGATCTGGTCCTTCATCGCGGTCACACGCAGTCCGCCCAGCAAGCCTTGCACGACGACCAAAACGAGCGCCAGCAAACCAAAGCGCGCCAAACGCGGGCTCAGCGGCGCGTGGTGCGGCCAGAAAAAGCTGATGCCAAAGCCCGCCACGCCCGTGCCGCACAGGAAGAGGACATTATCCAGCTTCACCCTGGGACTGGTGGCGGCCATCAACCCCAGCGCCAGCACCACGAGTCCACCCCACCGTAACCATTTGGCCGCCGGCCGGCCGTTCAGCCACAAGGCGAGCACCAAAGTCAGGAAGCCGACTACCGAGCCCGCCAGCCGATGCGAGTGCTCGTAGAGAATGCCGCCAATCCACATGGACACCGGGAAGGTGAACATGTTGTAACCGTAGCTGTTCGGCCAGTCCGGGACCGCCATGCCCGCACCATGGCTGGTCACCAAGCCGCCAATGCCGATCAGCCCCAGTGTGGCGAGCGCGGTCAACAAGGCGAAGCGATGGAGCCAGGGATTGTCAGCGGGCTGCGACATGGAGGATTGATAGGCTGCCATAGGCGGGTTTCAAGGCGCGAGCAACGATTTCACCGGGTCTGATTGGGCACAATCAGGGAGTTAATTGCGTCCTCCGAGCTTGGACACTGCTGGAGGATTTTCGGGGGAAACAATGGTTAAAAAAGAATCAGCCGCCACAGCCCGAAGACTGCGGCGGCTGAATGAGGAAAGCAGAATTACTTGGCTTCGATTGTGAAATCAGCCTTCGCGCCGCCCTTCACTTCGATTTCCTTCTCCACCTTGCCGCCCTTGCGGTGCTCGACGACGAGCTTGTATTTGCCGTCCGGCACGCCGGTGATCTTGTAGCTGCCATCCTTCGCGCTGACCGCGTGGAAGCCGTGATCGAAGATGCTCACGTAGGAGAACATCCACGGATGCACGTCGCACTTGAAGCGGAGGAACTTCTCGGCCTTGGCGAAGGTGAAGTCGAGCGGAGCGCCCTTGGGCAACTGGGCCTTGTTCTGCTCCTTGTTGCCATCCACGGTCGGCGTGGGGTGGACGTTGTGCAGCACGGGGTCAGAGTTCAGCACGCGGATGGGCTGATTGACCTGCGCGGAGCTGATGTAAGGCAGGTATTCGCAGCCTTTTTGGTCGATGACCACTTCCTTGGTCGCCGCGCCGCCTTTGGCCCCTTCGAGATAAACCACGCAGTCACCCAGCCCGCCGGCCCCGTCGGTGACGTAGAAGCGGGTGGTCACCTTCTTGCCGTCATGGAGCTTGCCACAAGCGGGGTCCATGGGGATTTCCTTCTCCGGCGCGGGGGTGCCCTTGAGGGAGATCTTGCCGGTGACATCGCCCGCAGCAGCGGAGCCAGCCACAAAGGCAACAGTAGTGAGAGTCAGAATCAGTGATTTCATGGTCGTGTTTGAATGTTGTCCAGATTAGCACACCGGCCTTATGGGCCGGCTGCCAAAGTGGACGGAGAGTAGCGACCGAACATTCGTGGTCAAGGATCTGGGCGACATTTCACACCCGCTGTTTGTCGGGAGTTGGAGGGCTTATGGGCTTGCACGCCACGATTGATCCGGCCACCCAGGGCTAAACGATGGACAGCCGCCGAGGCTTGGCTAAAGTCCACCGCATGAACCCTGAGCCCCTCCAGTTCACCAGTTCTAACCTGCTCACCAACTTCCTCCCTTCCTCGGCGCCTTTACGCCTGTTCGCGGGAGCCGCAGTGCTGCTGTCAGTCCTGCTAGCCATGGTGTCGGCAGCCCGGGCGGCGGACCCCATCGTCTTCGTCTCCGCCTTTGCCCCGGGTGAACAAGGCGCGATTCATGCCCACACGCTGGACCTCAAAACCGGCGTATTAAAACCCCTGCACCGCAACGGGGGCGTTGAGAATCCCTTCTTTCTGGCGCTCTCACCTGACCGCAAGTTTCTCTACTCGATCCACGCCAAGAAATTTGGCGGGAAAGAAGACGAGCACGTCGCCGCCTTTGAAATTGTCGGTCGGACCGGCCAGCTCAAGCCGCTTAACCGCCAGTCTGCGCGCGGCACCGCCGCCTGCTACCTGAACGTGGACGCGACGGGCAAGACCGTGGTGGTGGCCAACTACACCTCCGGCAGCGTGGCCTCCCTGCCAGTGAATGCCGACGGCTCTCTGCGCGAAGCGGCTTCGTTCTTCCAGCACGTCGGCTCCAGCGTGGACCCCAAGCGCCAGAAGGAGCCCCACGCCCACGCCATCGTCGTCAGCCCGGACAACCGCTTCGCCTACGCCGCTGACCTGGGACTCGATCAAGTGCTCTGCTACCGGCTGGATGCCGGCACCGGAAAACTCACCGCCCACCAGCCGCCCTTCACGAAAACCCCGGCCGGAGCCGGCCCGCGCCATCTGATTTTTCACCCCAACGGGAAGTTCGTGTATGTGATCAACGAAATCAGCAACTCCATCACGGTGTTCGCCTGGGATGCCGCCGCCGGCACGCTGACCGAAAAGCAGACCATCCCGACGTTGCCGGCCGACTTCAAGGGCACCAGCCACTGCGCGGACCTCAAGCTCACGCCCGATGGCCGGCGTCTTTACGGCACCAACCGGGGCCACGACAGCATCGCCGCCTACAACGTGGGTGCGGACGGAAGGCTGACCTTGATCGCCATCGAACCCAGTCTCGGCAAAGGCCCGCAAAACCTCGCCATTACGCCCGACGGCGGCCTGCTCCTCTGCGCCAACATGCCGGGCAAGAACGTCGCGGTGTTCTGGATTGACGCCGGGTCCGGCCGGTTGAAGTCGGTGGGCGAACCCATCGCTGCAGTGAGCCCGTCGTGCATCATGCTGGTGCCGTGACAATCGGAGCGCGGCTTTCAAGCCGCAGGAACGCCTCTGCTCCCATGAAGTTGGGAATGCGCTCTTCCGCCCCAGCCGCCT
>CAIPBN010000296.1 GCA_903863315.1 uncultured Verrucomicrobiota bacterium
GAGAATTTCACTTGGGATGCCGCTGCACGTGCGCTGGCTGGCCGTTATCAGGAGGTCGTTGCACGCCGGGCCGCAGCCCGCCAAGCCCGATGAAGATTCTTATCCTCGGCACTTCGAGCTTCGCCGCCCACGGCCTAGCTGAGCGGCTGAATCGCGCTGGCCATGAAGTCTGGACGTTTAATCGCTCGCGCGTCCTTGCTGCCGGCCCCCGCGACCTGCATGGGCCTTACGCCCGGCTGGCGGAGATCACGGCCGCTGTCGGCCAGTGCGACAGGCTCATCAACTACGCCCTCGCCAAGTTTGGTGGTGTCGAGGAAAACCTCACACTGGCGGACCAAGTCATTGCCACGGTGCGGGCTCGCAACGTCAGCCGCGTGATCCATGTTTCTTCGATTAGCGTGCTCCCCGCCGTGTCGGGCATCGTGGACGAGGCCACGCCCGCCGTGGTGCATCGGTGGAAGGGTGAATACTCGAAGGTGAAGGTGGCTGTGGAGATCCGGTTCGAGGAGGCCTTGCGCGATCGTCAGTTGCTGGTGGTGCGTCCGGGATTCATCATTGGCCAAGGGCTGGCGGATTCACTGCCGGGCATTGCGCGACTGTTGCCCACCGGCCAACTTCTCGGCTTGGGAAACCGCGATTCTATCATTCCGCTGGTCGCGCGGGAACATGTGAATGAAGCCATTTGCCGGCTGGTGGAACTTGCGAATGTGCAGGCCGGTGAACGATACATGCTAGTGTCTCCAGACGCGCCGCCGCGCGCGGACTACCTGGCTTTCCACTGCCGCGAACTAGGCCGCGGGCGGAGCACCCTTCATTTTCCGGCGTGGCTTTGGCGGGTTGGTCTGGCCGGTGGCTCTGTTGCGCTCACTCTCCTGAAGCGCAGGCCGGCGCGATTGGTGAAGTTGTTCGAGCACAACCTGAACGTCCGCCACTACAACTGCGCGCAGACCATGCGTCGGCTCGGGCTGGACTTGCGATTTGATTGGCGCGCGGCGTTGCGCGAGATCGCGGAGGTGGGTGCCTCGTCGCAGTGGCCCGCGTCTGCGGCTGGCGGGGTTGTGCCCGCGCGCGCATCGCGTCTGCATTATGTTGGACTGGGGCGGATCGTGCAGCAGAAGCATCTCCCTGGCCTGGCCCGCAATGGTTTCGCCGGGCGCATCTCTTGGACTGATCCCGCGCTGACCACATCGCCCCACGCCGCTGTTGCGCTTGACCCGAAGCCTGGTTTTCCGCCGGACGCGACCCACGTCGTCGTCACGGCGCCCTGGTTCTTCCGTGAAACTGTCTATCAGCAACTGCCGGCGGGCGCGACCGATGTGCTCGTTGAAAAACCGTTCGCCGTGTCGCGGTCCCAGCTCGATGCGCACCGGCGTCTGCTCACCGGGCGGCGTGTCTTCGCCGTCCACAACTACCGGCTCAAGCCCAACGTGCTTGCGTTCCGCCGCTTCCTCGAAGCCTGCCCGCCAGGTGCGTTACGGAAGGTTACGCTGCACTTCGACACGCCTTCGCCATATCATGAGCGTGCCGCCTGGCTGCGCGACGAGTGGCGTAACCGAGTCCTGCTTACCGATTACGCCATCCACTTTCTGGACCTCGCGTGGTTGCTGTTCGACGGGCCGATGACGATCCGGCACTGCGAACGCACGCGCAACGCGCGCGGCGAACTGGCCCGGCTGTCGGCGGAGGTCGCTTTTCCAACCGGCAATTGCAGCATCTTCATCCGACAGGGGGCTCACCAGCGTCAATGCAGCCTGCGCTACGTCTTTGACAACTACGCCACCGAGCTGCGCTTCTACCCCGAAGTGTTTCAACCGATTTTCGGTGGGCATTCTGTTTTGGATGATGCCCGACTGTTCACGCGCGGACTAGCTTCGACGGCGGGCAAGGTGCTGGAGAAACTCCGCTGGAGAACACAGGATTACAGCCACGATATGATCCTCGGCGCGTTCACCGGCACCAGAGATTCAGCGGCACTCACTGAGTTCTCGCTGGAAGCCTTGCAGCCCTTTTACGAAAGATTGACGACGCTGGCGGATGAAGTTTATCGCGAGTGAACCTCGCCCCACGCCTTCATGCTAGATCAGATCACCCCGCTCATCCTCACGTGCAATGAGGAGCCCAACTTGGCCAGGTGCCTCGCGCGATTGGGCTGGGCGAAGGAGATTGTGGTGGTGGACAGCCTCAGCACGGATGCGACGAAACAGATCGCTGCGCGACACCCCCAGGTTCGGTTTCTCGAACGCAAGTTCGACAACCACACGGCCCAGTGGAACTTCGGGCTCGAGCAATGCAGCACGGAGTGGGTGCTTTCACTCGATGCGGATTATCTCCTCGCTGACGGATTCGAGGAGGAGCTGCGGTCGCTGGCCCCCGGGCCGGAGCTGGCCGCTTACGCCGTGTCCTTCCACTACTGCATCGCGGGCCGCCCGCTGCGCGGCACGCTTTATCCGCCACGCCTGGCATTGTTCCGCCGGACGAAGTGCCGTTATGTGCAGGATGGCCACACTCAATTGCTGCGGGCAGATGGCCTCACGGCCGCCCTCGGGACGCCGATTCTGCATGATGACCGCAAGCCGCTTTCCCATTGGATCTGGTCACAGGACCGCTACGCGAAGCTGGAGGCGGACAAGCTCACGCGCACTCCGACCAGCGCGCTGGGACTGAATGATCGCATCCGCAAGACCATCCTGCTCGGGCCGCCGGTGGTGCTGCTCTACACGTTGTTCATGCGCGGGGTGATTTTGGATGGCTGGGCGGGCTGGTATTACGCTTTCCAACGGGCGCTGGCGGAAACGCTGCTGTCGCTGCGGTTGTTGGAAGTCAAGTTGTCCGGGCCGGAGCCCCAAGCCCCAACGCCCGACTCCAAAGCGGTTTCGGGCTAGGCCAGATTCAATCCTGTTTGCCAAAAGCGCACCCTTCCCGGTGCGCTTTTTCTTTTCTCACGTCGGTGCGCGCAACACACTGTCGCCGGCCTGCCTGTTGATTACCGGGCACCCTTTGCGTCATTCATGTCCTCGGCTTTCCTTCAGCACTTCCTTCACCACGCCGGGCGGCGGATCCCAGTGGTGCTGGGCTTGGTGGTGTTGGTTGCGGCGTTGGAGGCGGCGGGGGTGATGCTGCTGATGCCGCTGCTGGAGTTGCTGGGTTTGGGCCAGATTAAGGCGGCGGGGAATCTCAATGGCGTCTGGCGGCTGGTCTTTGCCGGAGTCGGCCTGCCCGCTTCGCTGGAAGTGGTGTTGAGCTGCTTCGTGACCCTGCTCATTGCGCAAGCCGCGCTCCGACGCGTGACGGATTATCTCAACGCCCGCATCGAAGCCGACTACACGGTGCAACTGCGGGACCGGCTCTACCGGGCCATGGTGCATGCCCGCTGGCTGGA
>CAIPBN010000297.1 GCA_903863315.1 uncultured Verrucomicrobiota bacterium
GACGCGTGGGCGCGCTTGCGCAAGAACAAGCTCGCGCTCGCCAGCGCGTTTATCGTGACCGTGCTGGGTTTGCTGTGCGTCGCCGCGCCGTGGGTTTCGCCGCACGCCTACGACGCGCAAGACCTCGCGCTCGGCGCGGCCCCGCCGTCCGCGAAGCACTGGCTCGGCACCGACCACCTCGGGCGCGACCAGTTCACGCGCCTGCTCTCCGGCGGGCGCGTGTCGCTCATGGTCGGTGCGTGCGCGACGGGCGTGGCGCTCACCATCGGCGTGCTCTACGGTGCCATCTCCGGCTTCATCGGCGGCAAGCTCGACGCGCTCATGATGCGGCTCGTGGACATCTTCTACGCGCTGCCCTTCACCCTCTTCGTCATCCTGCTCACCGTGTGGCTGGGGCGCGAGCTGTGGCTGCTCTTCGCCGCCATCGGCGCGGTGGAATGGCTCACTATGGCGCGCATCGTGCGCGGGCAGGTGGCGTCGCTGAAGCGCATGGAATTCGTCGAGGCCGCGCACGCGCTGGGCTTGCGCAAGCGCCGCATCATCCTGCGCCACATGATTCCCAACGTGCTCGGCCCGGTCATCGTTTACACCACGCTTACCGTGCCGGCGGTGATGCTGCTCGAAGCCTTCCTGAGCTTCCTTGGCCTCGGCGTGCAGCCGCCGATGAGCTCGTGGGGTTCGATGATTAAAGACGGGGCGGACCGCATGGAAGAATACTGGTGGATGCTGGTCTTCCCCGCCGGCGCGTTCAGCGCGACACTCTTCTGCCTCAACTTCCTCGGCGACGGCCTGCGCGACGCGCTAGACGTGCGGGCGAGCAAGGACTGAAACCACGAATGGACACAAATGAACACGGATTGATTTGCTGCGAAAGGGCGCTGAGGTCGCAAAGAATACCTTCTGTGCGCTCCTTTTACCTTCTGCGCTCTCTGCGCCCTTTCGCGGCCAACTTCCCTCTTCATCAGTGTCCACCTGTGTCCATCCGTGGTTGAAATCATGCCTCTCCTCGAAGTCCAAAATCTCCGGGCCTACTTCCACACGCGCAACGGCATCGTGCGCGCGGTGGATGGCGTGTCGTTCAGCGTCGAGAAGGGGGAGACGCTGGGCATCGTGGGCGAGAGCGGTTCGGGCAAGTCGGTGACGTGTTACTCGCTGATGGGCCTCATCCCCAAGCCACCGGGGCGCATCGAGAGCGGCACGGCGCGCTTCGACGGCGCGGACCTGCTGGCGATGGGCGAGGCGGAGCTGAACCAGATTCGCGGCAAGCGCATCGCGATGATTTTCCAAGACCCGATGACCTCGCTGAACCCGTATCTGCGCATCGAGGAACAGCTCATTGAGCCGCTGCTCATCCACGAGAACCTGCCGCGCGCCGAGGCCGTGAAGCGCGCCATCCGCGCGCTGGAGGAAGTCGGCGTGCCGGACGCGGCGCGGCGTATCCGCAGCCACCCGCACGAGTTCAGCGGCGGGATGCGGCAGCGCGTGATGATTGCGATGGCGCTCATCACGCAGCCGGATTTGCTCATCGCCGATGAGCCGACCACGGCGCTGGACGTGACCGTGCAGGCGCAAATCCTCGACCTCATCGCGCGGCTTCAGCGCGAGCGCGGCATGGCGGTCATCTGGATTTCGCACGACCTCGGGGTGGTGGCGGGCTTCTGCCGGCGCGTGCTGGTGATGTATGCCGGACGCGTGGTGGAGTCGGGCCGGGTGGAGGACATCTTCGCGCGCCCGCTGCACCCTTATAACCGCGCGCTCCAGCGCAGCATCCCGGCGCTGCAAGGCAAGGGCGCGGAGCTTTACACCATCCCCGGCCTGCCACCGGATGTGTCCAAGCCACTCCCCTCATGCGCCTTCGCCGACCGCTGTGAGTTTGTCCAAGAAGTCTGCCGGACTGGAGAAGTTACGTTGAAGGAAATCGAGCCGGGCCACGACAGCGCGTGCGGGCGGGTGCAGCGAGGAGAATTAAGGCTCTAGCGCAACTCGGACGCCAGAGGTGTCGTTGGTAAGGTCAGACACCAACAGGACTACCGCCGCAACTTCTTCTCCAGCATCATCACCGTCTGGCGCACGCCGGTGTCCACTTCCATGCGGTCCTTCACTAGGCGGCACGCATGCATCACCGTGCCGTGGTCCCGGCCACCAAAGGCCTCGCCAATCGTGTTGAGCGAGCCTTCCGTCATCTGGCGGGAGAGATACATCGCGATCTGCCGCGGGAAAGCGATGTTCTCAGGCCGGCGCTTGCTGGTCATGTCGGCGAGGCGAATGTCGAAATGCTCGGCAACCCGCTTTTGAATGACTTCAATGGTGAGCGTGTGCCGGCCTTCTTCGTGAAGAACATCGCGCAGCAAGTTTTCCACCAAGTCGAGGCCCAACGGCTTGCCAGTCAGTGAGGCATAGGACACCACGCGGATGAGCGCGCCTTCCAGTCGCCGAATGTTGGTGCGGATGTGATTGGCGAGGAACTCAGCAATGTCGTCCGGCAGCGTGCAGCCCATGCTGCGGGCTTTCTTTTGCAGGATGGCCAGCCGTGTTTCCACGTCGGGCGGCTGGAGGTCCGTCACCAAGCCCCACTCGAAACGCGATCCCAGGCGCTGCTCCAGTCCCTGAATCTCGCTCGGCGGACGATCACAAGTGAGGATGATCTGCTTGTGCGCCTCGTGCAGGGCGTTGAAGGTGTGGAAGAACTCCTCCTGAATGCGCTCCTTGCCGGCCAGGAACTGCACGTCGTCGATCAGCAGCAGGTCCGTCTGCCGATATTTCTTCCGGAAGCGTGCGAGCTGGTTCTCCTGCAATCCCGCGATGAACTCGTTCGTGAACTTCTCGGTGGTGACGTAGGCGATGCGGGCGTTCTTCTTGTGGGCCGAAACGTGGTGGCCCACGGCGTGGAGGAGGTGGGTCTTGCCCAAGCCAACGCCACCATAAAGGAACAGCGGATTGTAGGACTTGCCGGGGGCCTGCGCGACTGCCAGCGCGGCGGCATGGGCGAAATTGTTGTTGCCCACCACAAAGGTATCGAAGGTGTTGCGGGGATTGAAGCCCAGTTCGGCATCGGCCGGAACGTGATTCTGAGGCGGACGGCTCGCCGCACCGGACGGGACGGAATCCACGGGCTTCGCCTTCGCCGAACTGGCAGCAGGACCCGCTACGTGAGCCGCCACCCGGAAGCAGACTTCCAACTGCTTGCCAGTCGCGGTGGCCACCACATCGCGAAGGAGGCCGAGGTAGTTGTCCTTGAGCCAGACCTCGCAAAAATCATTGGGCACTTCCAACGTGAAAGTCTCCGCATCCATCCCGGCCGCGCGGAGGGGACCAAACCAGAGCTGATAGAGCTCGGGATTGAGCAAGGAGCGGAGGCTTTCCTGCGCTTGGGACCAGATATTATCGGCGGTGAGCTGCATCAACGGGGTGGAAGGCGGAAATTGGGTTTCGAACTGCTTATTCACGACACGCTGTTACAGTCCCGCAACACCGATAAAGCCGCTGTTTTCTGCGGACTTTTGAGCCGGGAACAAGTTCGAGTCGGGGTGGTTCATTGGGGCGGTTTTGGCGGTTTTAATTCAACGCAACACATTCGGCATCAGCAAGTTGCAGCGCCCGTTTTTTAATTTTCGAGGAAAAAAGTTCCTTCGCTGCAGAGCCAGTGAATGAGTCATATCTGCGGATGCTTGTAGGGCACGGCCCCGGTGGCGGGAAGGACATTTTGTTGGGACTTGTCCGCAAGTTATTCACAACCTGCTTTGAGGCCGTATTATCAGGGTTTTTGTGGAGTTTTCCGGGCCAAAGCGTGGACTTCAGAGTGGGTCCAGGGAGGACAATTTTACGACGGCGGGAGTAAAGCAAAAAAGATGTCTTTATTTCAGAGCGGCCTGCGTCCTTTCATTTGCCACAGGCAACAAAAAAACTCACCGGTCTTGGCGAGGGCAAGCAACCCAACCGTCCCTCAAACCGCCTGATCACCTGCCTCCTCCGTGCGAATGCGGATCACCGTCTCCACCGGGCTCACAAAGACCTTCCCATCACCGATTTTACCGGTCTTTGCCGCCGTGACGATCGCCTGCACGGCTGTCTGGACGTTCCCGTCCGCCACCACAATCTCAAGCTTTAGCTTGGGCAGAAAATCCACCGTGTATTCGCTGCCACGGTAAATCTCCGTATGGCCTTTTTGCCGGCCAAATCCCTTCACCTCAATCACCGTCATCCCTTCAATGCCTGACTTGGTCAGCGCCTCTTTCACTTCATCCAGTTTGAACGGTTTGATGATGGCCTCGATCTTCTTCATAGATAGTAGCAAGTGGCGAATGCTAACAACGAACCTCTGCCTGTAAACTGGAAACTCTGGCAACAACGTCCGCTCACTTACGCCGCCACTCCACCCTCGGCGGTTCCGGCAGGCCCTGTGCGCGCAGCGCCGTGCGGAAGTGCATCTTCGCCACGCGCGCCAGCGTCCCGACGCCGTGTTGTTCGACGATTTGCTTCGCCACCTTGTCCACGGCGGTGGACGCGCCCTTCGGCAACTCCACGCCAATTTCCCGGCCCATCGCCGCCAGCCCAGTGACGAACGCGTGCCGCGCCAGAATGGAAGCCGCCGCCACCGCCAAGTCTTCTTCCGCCTTGTGCCGCTGGACAATCTTTAGCTTCAACCCCCGCGCCTTCGCCTCGCGCGCCACCGTCGCCTCGGTCGCGGCGAACTGGTCAATGATGGCGTGCTCCGGCGGCGGATTCAGGTGATGCGCCGGGGCCAGCACGGCAAGGATGGAGTTCACATGCCCCTTGGCGAGCAGTGGATTCAAGCTGCCAATGTCGCGATAGCGCTGGTTGTAGTTCACGCCGCCGAGTGTGAGCACCTCACTGTTGCAGCCGGGCGTCTCGCGAATCACCGTTGCCAGGTCCGCGATGCGCCGGTCGCTGCCGATGTTCTTCGAGTCTTGGATGCCCGCGTCCTTCCACGCGCGCACAACGGACTCGTTCACATACACCGCCGCCACGCACAGCGGCCCGAAGAAATCACCCTTGCCCGACTCGTCCACGCCGATGCGCGCCACGAACATTTCCGGGTGCAGCACCTCCTCGTAGCCCAGCTCTGCCTGTTTCAAAACCTCCGGCTCCAGCACGAACTCGACGAACTCCTGCGTGCCCTTGCCCTGCACGACCAGCTTGCCGCTCTCGTAAAAAACGACGTTCAGCTTGTCCTTTTCACCCGCGAACCGCGCGTAAGGCACCGTGCGCGGCTTGAAACCGTGCTCGCGCAAGTGAGCGTCCAGCGCGGCGGCCTGCTCGTCCGTCAGCTTGCACGTGTGCATTGTCAGCGGTTTCACGGCGGGGACTTTCGGGTTTGGCGTTTCGGGTTTCGAGTGCAAACTGCGCGCCGTGCCGCGTCTGCCCGCCAGTTCCAAGCTCAAGGTTCAAAGCTCGAAGTCCCTCCACTCCGCCATTCCGCGTTCCCTCGCTCCCGCCTTGCTCGACTGGTTCGCCACCGCCGCCCGCGACCTCCCTTGGCGTCGCACGCTCGACCCCTACGCCATCTGGGTCAGCGAAATCATGCTCCAGCAGACGCAGGTGAAGACCGTCATCCCATATTGGGAACGCTGGATACGTGAGTTGCCCGACATTGCCGCGCTCGCCGCCGCGCCGGAGCAACGGCTCCTGAAACTCTGGGAAGGCCTCGGCTATTACACGCGCGTCCGCAACCTGCAAAAGGCCGC